>JAUVKA010000094.1 GCA_030592205.1 Bacteroidota bacterium
CCGCAGGATAAAGTGGACAAAGACTAAAACACGGGTTTTGTTGGGAGGTGGTTCGGCCCTTATCGCGGTAGCAATGTTCCCCCTTGTAAAATTTGCCACAGGAGTACCGGCATGTGTATACGCAAATACTGCGATTCCTCTCTCACTTCTGTTTTCTCCCCTGGCAATTGCCTTTTCAGCTATCACCGTTCCATTGGGATTTGTGCTAGGAGAGAAGTTAAGAGCATCGTTTGACCGCCTGATTCTTCAGTTTAAGAGCAATTTTATCAGGCAGATGATTTCCCCGGCAACAATGGCCCTATGTCTGACTCTGGTTGTTCTCTTCAGAATAATCGTGATCACAAATTTTTAGCTTGTTCTGTTTTTGTAGTCCTCAGGTGTATCTATATCCATTAGTATCCCGGACTCATCCACCTCCACTTCCAGCACATCTTCCGGGAAGTGATGCCTCAAAGCTCTGACCCCCTGTTCCGGGTCAAGATTCTCAATTTCCCTTATGTACTTCCTGTCTATCAATAAAGGATGTCCGCGCCGGTGGCTGTACACGGGGATCACTATCCCAAAGGGCCCGTCATTATAGGCTTCAATGATTGTGTTGGTTACATCCGGTGTTATTCCGGGCTGATCGCCCAGAAAAATAAGAACTGCTCCGGCATCCGGAGGTATGGCTCTTAATCCGCAGATCACCGAAGAGAGCATCCCTTGTTTATGTTGCTGATTGTGACAGACTTCAACGGGCCTTGGCCCAATGCGCTTCCTGATCTTTTCATGGTCTGAACCAAGCACTACCAATACATGGTCCACTGAAGAATTCAACACATTATCAATAACTGTTTCGATAATCGTTTTGGAGCCATAAGGCAATAATAGTTTCTGTGTACCCATTCTGCGGGATGACCCCGCAGAAAGTATGATGGCCCATTTCTCTTCGAGGAACTGCTTCTTCATGATCTTTACCTTATATGTACTTCCTATCACACCAATGTAGCAATAATCGTGATAGTAATTGTTAAACAAAGAGAGTTCCTGTTACCCAAAGGCTGGAGTATTCTTAAAATTATTCTTTACATTGGACAATTGACAAAAATATAAAGTTGAATTGAAATGAAAAGGATAATTGTTTTTTTCTGCGTCTTTCTATTACACCAGTTGTACCTTCAAGCCCAGCATGAAACATTTGCCGACCATTGGGAGTTCATCGGTATAGCTGTTGAAGAACCCGGATACACTATTTGGGGAACATCGCCGGTTATGGGAAACGATGGCAAGGTACACCTGTTTGTGGCCCGCTGGCCATGCGAACTGAGAGTTGATCCGGGATGGCGTACACACAGCGAAATTGCACACTATGTAAGTGAATCGCCCGAGGGGCCGTTTGTTTTTTCAGACGTTGCCCTCAAAGGAACTGGTGAAGGCAAGGGCGTTAGCGAGGCTCCTAGCAATCCGGCAATCCATAAAATAGAATCCTGGGACCAATTTGCACCGCACAACCCGGCTATTCATAAAGTAGATGACCTTTATGTATTGTTATACATCGGTAACGATGGCATTGAAAAACATCCTTCGAACCAATGTATTGGCATGGCTGTTTCAAGTAGTTTGAATGGTCCCTGGGAAAGAGTAGGTAAAGACGGATTAATCCTTTCTCCCCCGCAAAATGAGAAATACTGGAATTGCAAAGCCAGCAATGGGGTTAATAACCCGGCCTTTATACAACACCCTGATGGAGGCTTTTTTCTTTATTTTAAATCTGAAAAGGCACGTATGGGATTGGCGGTTGCTGAAAATCTGGAAGGCCCCTATGTACAGATGCCTTTCCCGGTAACTGTCAATGATCGGAATATAGAGGATGGTTACGCTTTTATGTATAAAGGAAAATTTGCGTTGCTGACCACCGATAATCATGGAATGATTGAGCGAGGAGGAGGTTTGCTTTGGACTTCTGATGATGGAATCCACTTTGATACTTATGAAAAAGGGTTTCATCATATTAATGACTATACAGAATTTAAGATGTCGGATGTCGCCGTCCATTACGGACCGACTGGCAGGAGTTATGCAAAGTTCGAACGCCCGCAGGTCCTGCTGATCGATGGCGAGCCCGCATATCTCTATGCCCCTTCAGGAAACAATATCTACGGCGGTGATTGTACCGTGAGCTATATTTTAAGATTTAATAGTAAATGAAACCAAAAGAACGATTTTTAACGGCCCTTAAATGTGAAATTCCTGATCAGGTACCCATATTTGATCATTTGTTCAGTCCAAATCTTCAGCAAGCAGTATTAGGCTACAAATCTGAACTTTATGATGGTGAATCTATTGTAAAACTGGCTGATAAGCTTGGAGTTGACTCTTCCTGGATTCCGATAAACGGATTTTGTGGCACTGAAGAGGAGGTGCATACTGAAGGAACAGAATACACCGACGAGTGGGGAGTGAAATACAAAAAGAATGGCTGGCCCATCATGGCACAGATGGATACTCCGATAAAAGACCGTAGTGATTGGCTTAATTATAAAATGCCTGATGCAAATGCACCATTTCGTTTAAAAAGAATCACACAGGCGGTTAATGCAAACGAGGGAGAAACAGCTGTTTTATGTGGATTTCTCGGACCGTTTACAATGATGAGCTGGTATTTCATGGACCTGCCAAACTTTAGCATGGCCATGTTTACAGATCCCGACCTGGTTCATGAAATCAATGAGGCCTATGTTAAATGGGTTCTTGAGCTTGGGAAAAGAGCAGCTAAAATTAATGGTATTGATGCTATATTTATTTCTGATGATTGGGGAGGAACAACAGCCCCCCTTATTTCTCCTGACCATTTTACGGAGTTTTTCATAGGCCCTTTTGGTGAAATGGTACAAGGCTTGAAATCTCTCGGCTTTCCTGTGATCATGCATAATGACGGAAGAATATGGGACATGCTCGATAGTTTGGTGGATACAGGTATTTCTGCATATAATCCTGTTGAAAAAGGAGCAGGAATGGACCTGAAGAAGGTCAAAGAGCGTTACAAGGGAAAGCTTTGTTTAATAGGTAATGTCGACAATAAAATTACACTTGTCAGTGGTTCTGTAGAAGATGTAATTGCTGAAACAAAAGAGTGCTTAGAGATAGGCATGCCTGGCGGGGGATATATTCTTTCATCAGATCATAGTTACCACGATGATATTCCCTTGGAAAATATTTATGCTTTGATCAAAACGGTTAAGAAATATGGAAAGTATTAGTTTTATCAATATAGGAAAACTTTATAATTTACATTCTTAGAATATGTTTAAAATAAGTAAATTACTTATAGTGTGTGCTTTATGTGTATTTAGCGCTTGTGGTGATGTAAAAGAGAATCTTGAGTATGAGGTCCAATCCTGGTATAAATTCAGAGACGATGGCAAGCCGGGCAGGGAGGTGAAATTAGTTTTTTCGGATTATCCACTTGAAGGTACTGTAGATGTGCTGATCAAATGCAATGGGAAGCGGGATAAAAAGAGGATGGAGTTCGATGATCCGATTGAAGAGTTGTTTGTATTATTACCCAAAGGTGCAGGTGTTGATGAAGATTGTACGGCAGAAGTCTGGGTATGGAATCTGGGCATGGAATGGTCAGGAACCGTTGAAGTTCCAAAGAAACGACAGTGGAAAATTATGATCTACCCCCATTCTCATGTTGATATCGGTTACACCAATACACATGCCAATGTGGAGCTGATTCATAAGCGTAATCTGATTAATGGTCTTAAGCTGGCAAAGGAAACGATTGATTATCCGGAGGGAGCCCAATACCTGTGGAATCCTGAGGTGATTTGGCCTGTTGACAGGTATCTAAATGAAGCAAGTGAAGAGGAGAGAAATACCCTGATTCAAGGCATCAAAGATGGCTATCTGCACCTGGATGCAGGTTATGTGAATTTGAACACTTCGCTTGCCGGAGATGAAGAAATGCTGGAGTTTTTCCGACCAGCAAAGGAGTATGAGAAAATCACAGACAAAAAAATTGAAACAATCGTTCAGGTTGATATACCCGGCATGTCATGGGGAGTTGTACCAGTCGCTGCTAAATTAGGGATTAAATACATTTTTACATTTACTAATGGATCTAACAGGGTTGGTAACTCTGTTGATCAAAGTTTCAAGCCTTTCTGGTGGACAGATGCTTCCGGCAAGAATAAGGTACTGTACCTTCAACCCGGTTCATATACTCCCGGGGCCTGGGCAAAAGGAAAGTATTATTGGCCATCGATGGCAGGCCAAACAGATCCGGATAAACTAATTGAAATTGTTAAGACTGATAACCCCCGGGAAAACTTTATTGATAAATATCTAAGCTGGGTGCTTCCTGAACTTGAAGAATCAGATTATTATCCATATGATTTATTTGCCATGTCGTGGGCGATGGCAGATAACACTCCAATCGATGCAGATTTACCTGATGCGGTGAAAAGTTGGAATGAGGAATTTGCATTTCCAAGGTTGAGAATTGCCAGCGCCACAGAGATCATGAAGGCTTTTGAGGAAAAATACGGGGATGAGTTTCCTGTTTTACAAGGCGATTTTACGGAATTCTGGACGGATGGAACTGGGAGTGCTGCCAAGCAGACAGCAATGAACCGTTCCTCAAAAGAGAGAATCGTTCAATCAGAAACTCTCTGGACCATGCTTCGTAAGGGTGAGGATCCTCCTCGTAATCAGTTCAATGAGGCATGGAGGAATATAATAATGGGTAGCGAGCATACCTGGTGTTATATGAGTCCAAATCAGGAGCCAATAAGTAGCGATATTCTGGATGTGAAGTTTAAGTATTTTCAGGATGCAGAAGATCAGAGTTTAGATCTGTTATCAGAAGTTATATCAGACATTGAGATAGAAGACAGTCATGTGCTGGCTGTATTTAATACCTTGTCATGGAATCATAGTGGACTGGTAAAAGTGCCGGCTGAGCAGGTGAAAGGATATACTGGCGTTATGGATGAGAATGATAATCTGATCAAATCACAACTGTTATCCACAGGCGAAATTGTTTTCAAGGCCGATAACGTACCAGCCTTTGGATCAAAGAAATATGTACTTTCTGACAAAATGTATCATGCCGATAAAAAACTGGCTGATGGTAATACTCTGGATAATGGATTAGTACGGGTTGAGATTAGTCAGGAGACAGGAGATATAAGTAGCTTGAAGTTTGGAGATATTGAGTTTGTTGATCAGCAATCAGCTTGTGCAATAAATAGTTACCGATATTTAATGGGCGATGACGAAGAAGACAAAGCTTTCAAACCCGAGAACATTAAAATCAGTATAAAAGAAAACGGCCCCTTATTGGCAACCATTGCAGTGTATGCTGAAGGAAAAGGAAGTAAGAGCATACTTTCAGAGATATCGGTAAGCGAAGGATCTGAAAACATACAAATCAGGAATGTTGTTGACAAGATTGCAATTCTGGATAAAGAAGGTGTTCATTTTGGGTTTGCATTTAATATCGACAATCCAAGGCTTGTTGCAGACATACCCTGGGGTTACATGGAAATTGAAAAAGACCAAATAGCAGGAGCGAACCGTAATTGGATCACATTACAAAGGTGGCTGGATATTTCAAATGATGAATACGGTATTACCTGGTGCCCAATTGATGCTCCTGTTTTTCAAGTAGGAACCATGACTGCAAATATTCTTGGGGGCGCCCATAAATCGGATAAATGGATAAGGAAGTTAGAACCAAGTGGAACCATTTATTCGTGGGCATTAAATAATCACTGGTACACTAATTTCCCGCTAAGTCAGGAAGGGAAATTGACCTTTAGGTACCATATTGAACCTCACCAGGGAAAACATTCTTATGGCGATGCAAATCATTTTGGAATGGAGCAAATGCATCCATTATTGTCTGTTCCCGTCGACAGAGACTATAAAGCGGGGAATCTATTGTCCCTCGAGGGAAGTGAGTCGGTGAGCGCATCCGTTTTTAAAACTCTTGCCGATGGTAATACAGCTATTCTAAGGTTACGATCACATTCTACCGAAGATGAAATGATGGTATTGAAGTGGCATTCCGTTAAACCAGCCTCCGTTTCTATCCTGGATATTCAGAATAATCATATTGTTGAAGAGATTGAGAATGAGGTAGTTGTTCCGGCCAGAGGTTTCATAAGCCTCAAGGTGGTATGGTAACAGTAATATAATGACAACAAGAAGAAATTTTATAAAAAAAGCAGGAGTAGCTGCAAGTGGATTGGCGGTGTCGAGTCAATTATCCTACTCATACATGTTCGACAAATATCCTTCAAAACGTCCCCCTGTTGGAGAGAGGCTGTTTACAAGCCAAGCAATTGAAGATGTGATCATTGATGTTAAATCAAAACTGAAAGGCCCTGAGTTGGCCTGGTTATTCGAGATAAAAAAATATAGTTTTTCAATAAGAACAGGAACAATTAAATGAGCATCACCCTCCTTTCTTCACCTTTACAAGGATTTACGGATTTTCGATTTCGTAATGCCTTTAACAAATACTTTGGGGGTATCGATATCTATTACGCTCCATACATCAGATTGAATGGAAAGCAGGTGATAAAGCCGTCTGAAGAAAGGGATATTCTCCCTAAAAATAATCCTGATCTCCTGCTGGTTCCACAGATCATAACGAAAGATGCTGATGAGTTTCTTTTTGTGGCAAAATACGTTCAAGAGCTAGGCTATAAAGAGCTAAACTGGAATCTTGGCTGTCCTTTTCCGATGGTAACAAAACGGGGAATGGGTTCAGGACTGATTAAAGATCCTGTGAAAATTAACGGCATACTTCAAAAGATTCATGGGGAATCTGATATAAAAGTGTCCATTAAGATGCGACTTGGAAATGAAAATAAGGAGGAAATTCTTCAGGTTTTACCAATCCTGGAAAAGTATCCTATAAAAAACATTGCAATACACCCTCGCATTGGCAAGCAACTGTATAAAGGAGATGTAGATTTAGATTCTTTTCAACGATGTATCGAAAATACCGGCCATAAAATTTTATACAATGGGGATATCACTTCTGTAAATCGATTTAATGAATTAGCAGAACGTTTTCCGTTGATAAACCACTGGATGATAGGCCGGGGAATTATTGCTGATCCTTTTCTTCCGGGAATGATAAAGAATAATACATCAGAATATCCTGAAAACAGAATAGACGTATTCAGGAAGTTTCATGACACACTATTAGAAGACTATAGTCAAGCTTTATCCGGACCAAGCCATATTATTATGAAGATGTTGCAATTCTGGAAATACTTCATTTTATCATTTCCTAATGCTGCTAAGGGACTCAAAAAGATTAAAAAAGCAAAAAGCATAAGTGCATATCAAAATGCTGTTAACGAGATATTAAATTCAAGCATTCATTAAAAGATCTATGAAAAACTCAAAATTTGATACCGGAAAGGTGATTCTCGTTACCAAAGCCTCTGGAGAAAAAGAGGCATTATCGACAGACAAGCTTAGAGGCTCCCTACAGAGAGCCGGAGCAGGTAGAGATATAATTGATGAGATTGTTGCCGATCTGATGAGTTGGGCCTATGATGGTGTTACCACAAAGAAGATATACACCCGGGCCTTTTCGCTGTTACGCCGAAAGAAAGGTAGTCCGGCATTACGGTATAAGCTGAAGAGGGCAATTATGGAGTTAGGGCCTACAGGATATCCTTTTGAACATTTTGTAGGAATAATATTCGAGCGACAGGGTTATTCTGTTGAGGTGGGTCAAATATTAGCAGGCCATTGTGTTACACACGAAATGGATGTGATAGCCAGCAGGGTGAAAACTCAGCATTTGGTTGAATGTAAATACGGTCAGGGTCAGGGTAAGCATGTTAGCGTACAGGTTCCACTTTATGTTCGCTCACGTGTGGATGACATTATCAGAAAGCGAAAAGAAATGCCCGAATACGCTGGCTTTTCCTTCCAGGGATGGGTATTTACTAATACAAGATTCTCACATGACTCCATCCAATATGGAAAATGCAGTGGATTGAAGTTGGTAGGTTGGGACTATCCAAATGGTCATGGTTTAAAAGATCTGATCGAGAGAGAAAAAATATATCCAGTCACCCTACTCAGCGCCCTTACAAAAAAGGAAAAGCAATTCCTCTTAAATGAGGATATTGTAACCTGCTTACAATTGCAGCAACAGAAAGGAATATTAGCCACACTCGAATTAAGCAATAAGAAAATCAGGGCTTTGAATCAGGAGCTGGATGATATTTGTGGATGAAATAGAAATAACATAGTAGGTAATGAAACCAAATCTATATTTTCCTTATGAGAAGGTCTACACACCCACTATGATGAATGATGGGCACACATGGGCTACTCAGGGACCCTTATGGTCGGCGGTATCAGATTAGGAGTGTTCCTTTAGTTAATTTGCCCGCAGGAATACTTAGTACAACCTATATAATTTGTGCTCTTTAATAAATTCTTTTGTAGGAACTGCTATTATCTCATTTTCATAGGCCCTGGTTGAATCATCGTGCAATGTTCTCTGAGCAGGTCTGGACCAGCCACTAGGGAGGCAAAACTGTTCATCAATTTTTTCGAACAGCTCGTTATGCTGCGCACTGAAGAACAACCATCCCGGCAGTCTTATTTCCTGATCCGGATATAGTTTTATCGGTATTGACAGATCATTTGCACCGGCCAATTCCGCGACATTCGTATAGCAAAAATACTTTGAGATATCCATAATGGATTCTCCGGCTATCACATGGTAAACTCCTTCGAAACAGGAAAGTTTTATCTCTTTCCCAGGTATTAATTCTTTTTCGCTTCGTAACTTATTCATCCTAAGCAATTCAACCTTGGAGGATGCGGACATTTCAGAAATAGACTTAAGCGAATTCTGTAAACGCCATACATATGATACTTCCATCTCCTGAGACTTCCAAAGACGGAAGAATTTCTTCACTTGCTGGCCGGCTAGTGGTCTGAATCTCCATGTTTGAGTTAGGTAGGGCGACTGAAATACAGTAATTAGTTTTTTATCCGAACAGGGAAGGTTCATAACATCCACCACACCCATCTTATTTGTATAATAAGTTGCTTCATGAATAAATCCTTCTTTCTCATTTTCACATGTAAATATTTTGATCCTGACCTCTGGAATTGCCCGACGGGTTTTACCATCAATCACACGTATAAAAAGATCATAATTCTCAAATTCCGGATCCGGACTCCAATCAGGATGCCGTTTCATGACCTGAATTCCGCCAACATGCCGGCCATCTGCATATTGCCGGACTGTAGCAACAAAAGTTTCATTAATTGCAATCCTTACTTCAGAAAGCCGCAACAAGGTTCTGACCTTTTCCTTTGCTCTGATCCTCAGTTTTGGAATAACGAGATCATGCCATCCCCACCATTCAATAATGGTTTCTTTTGGCCCGATTATCACCCGCTCTGCACCACGTATCCAGGTAAATTTTTCGATTTCTTTTTCTCCCGTCAATTCCACTGCCGGATCGAAATATTTGGGCCCATATATCTTGGAATCCGGATACTCAAGCTGCACTCCTCCTATATCATTGGCGAATTTCATATCAGCGTACGTCAGGCAAAGTGTAGGAAGAAATAGTTTATATTGAATCTCATCTTTTCGATGACCTGCAGGTATTCGAATAGTATCATCGTCATGATCCGTCCCGGCAATAAAGAAAACATGCTTTCCTTTCCACCTTATAGGTTCCCCGGACGAGCTACTTTTTATTGATTTATCATTGTTCATTTTATCTCCTCCTTAATGAATGTGCAAATTGCGCAAAGCAACATTATTCGTGCCTTTGATGTTCTTATTCCATGGATCATGGCCCGCAGCAGTACTATCATCATAAAGTATTGAATCATCAGCATGATCCAACTCAACTAGCAGACAGTAATGATCACCCCACTGCCCTCCTCCGCCAGGTAATTCACTAGCTTCTGGCTTCCATTTTTGAGCAAATGTTAAGTCCAGATATCCAAGTGCCGAAATATTGATATCTTCCTCAATTGGATTATTGGAAGAATCCTGACATGGAACCCAATCATCCGGGGCTGCCCATGGTCTTGTATATTTAATTTTGACATTGGTAAGTGTTGCCAATCCGTCTCCCAGGTTATGTATGCGAACCTGAACAGTATGCTCCTGTCCCCAGTTAAGCGTTGTTGTCTCATTGTTACCTGAATCTAAAACCTTGATTTCAGGCGCATGACAGAAACATCCTCCCGGATAAGGCTCCATACCATAATCGTCATCTGCTGTCCTGACCCAAACGTCAACACTTCCTGGTGGCTGGATAAATTGAAATGGCGCAAGCATTCTCAGACGCCCATATCCATATGCATTTCTTTCGATTGGGTCGTATCCGACCTGGTCAAGATCAATATCCAGATTCGTTCTGTCGGCATTCTGAGTGAGCAATCCTTTGATAGCATCCTGGTTAAGGTTTGGCTGGTCTTCAAGAAGTAAAGCAATAGCTCCTGCAACAAGCGGTGCCGCCATACTGGTTCCTGTCTTTGCAACGTATCCACCATCTGTTCGGGAATCGGCAGATTGTATATCACTACCAACAGCAATAATTTCAGGTTTGATCAGTCCTTTAAGGGTTGGGCCTCTTCCACTATAGGCGGCAATCTGTTCAGGATTAGCACCTACCTGC
>JAUVKA010000385.1 GCA_030592205.1 Bacteroidota bacterium
CCGGGATATTCAACTAATTTCAAGGTCAGATATAACGATATTGATATGAACATGCATTTAACAACTGTTCGTTACATCGATTTTATGTTCGACACTTATGATATTGAATTCATGGACAAACATATCCCAATAGATATTACCGTCAATTTTATCAAAGAAGTGCCATTTGGAGCAGAGCTGATTATGCATCGTTATGAAAACTCAAATATTCATTCCTTTGAATTAGTGAATTCAGATAATAATGCTCTTTGCTTTCGGGGAGAAGTAAAGTATAAATCATAGGTATAAAACCTGAATTACCAATTATGAATAAGTTAATTGTACTACTCACAGCATTTGTACTATTACTGAGCTCTTGCTCACAGAATCAGCCGATTTTGAAAATCGGTCTGGTTGCGGATCCTCAATATGAGGATAAGAATACTGCAGGGATAAGGCACTATAGGGAATCTCTATGGAAGCTCAATGAAGCAATTGATACTTTCAACCAATACAATGTTGATTTCGTTCAAAATCTGGGTGATATCATTAATAGCGGATGGGAGAGCTTTGATTCAATAATGCCAGTATATGATAATCTCAAGCCACGTATAGGGAATTACCATCTCCTTGGTAATCATGATTTTGCTATTGATTCCATAGATATGCCCGGATTGCTTAAAGTCCTTTCCATGCCAGACCATTACTACTCCTATGTAGTAAAGAACTGGCGATTTATTGTCCTTAATTCCATGGACTATTCCTACCTGGCTAATCCCCTTTATAATCACAATATTGATTTGATCGATTCATATTACGAAAAAACCAAGGGCAAGATTAATCATTATAACTGGAACGGGGCGATTGGCGAGAAACAACAAGATTGGCTAAAATCAGAATTAAAAACTGCTGAGCAAATGGATCAAAAAGTGATAGTTTTTGCCCATATGCCGCTCAGGCCGGATGTTGAGGAAACTCTATGGAATGAAAAAGAAATCATCGAAATAATTGAAAGCAGTCCAAATATTGTGGCATTTATTAATGGCCATCGTCATAAAGGGGACTATGCTTTCGAAAATGGGATCCACTACATATCAATGTTTGGGATGGTTGATACAGAAGTCAGCTCCTACGGTATCCTAGAAGTATACCCTGAAAGCCTGGTTTTAACAGGATATGGAAATCAGGAGAGCTTGAAAATGGTGACGAGTGACAAATGACAAATGACAAATGACGAGTGACAAAAAAAAATGCCAGGCGAGGGATTCTACTGTCAGGATGCTCATACGAAAGCAGGGTTCCCTCTCGTCCCGTCGTCCCGTCCCTATTTCAAAATCGCATTAAACAACAACTTAAACGTACCGTCAGTTTGATTCCTATACTGGGTTCTGAAACCGATAATAACAATTTTACCCCGACCGTAGCTCGTAGTTATCATCGCAGGTTTTTTCGCAATTTTCTTCTCCCCTATTAACCAGCCGCTTTTCAGCAGATTCTTATCCTTATACCGCACAATTGTTTCATAATTCTTATTAGTTCTGCTTGGAATAATTTCAAAAACAGGACTTGAACGGAACAATACCAGACCTTCGTCGGGCATACCATAGGCAAGAGGATGAGTATTGTCGAAACTGACTTTAATGGTTGAGCCGGGACAGAACAATTCCTTCGAACCTAAACCCTCAGCAACATTTCTAATTTTCAGGCCAAATTCCTCAACTACAAACTTATAAGATGAACCAAGAACTACCAGTGTACCGCCATTTTTCACAAATTCCTTAAGTTCTTCCACCCCTTCTTTGCCAATCCCGCTTTTATACTTCTCAGGATATTTCTCCGGAGTTCTTCTACTGCTGGAAGTGTAAATACCTTTTATCCTTTCGGGAGAATCATCCGGCAAAATAATAACATCACATTTCCTATTTAAATTCCCTTTTTTTACCTCCTGACTCATCAGTGAGAAATATGGAAAGGAGAAATTTTCCAGGCATAAACGGGTCCACCCTTCGTCCATATTACCCCCGTCGTATCGTTGAAATAAGCCCAATCTCCCAAGGTTCACTTCATGAACTGCATCCTGAGGAAAATCATCCAAAGGCATGAAATCCACTCCAGTCTCCCTGGCAACCTCAGAAATATCCTTACTTGCAGCCTTATTGAAGATAAAATCACCCGGCCTGAATGAATTAAAGTTTTTGTCGAGTCGCAGTACCTTAACTCCTTTTGCCATAAGCAGATTTACTGCCTTATAGCTATTGTTCAACCTTCCATCAATAATAAAACCCTCAGCTCCTTCCTCCAGTGTTCCTGTCCTTAACTCATGTTCCCCCAGAATGGTGAAATCTTCCTCCACATCCACAGACTTAGCATCAACCCTTACTCCCATAAATTCAAACATCGTATGGGTAGCCAAATCATAGGGGTAAATTGGTGTGCCATCCTCCCTGCGGGTCCAGGAATTATCAGCATAATGAGTTTCCGTTAGCAAATTCCTGATTAAACCCATTTTAGGCTGAGCTAATGAGATTACATATGAGCCTTGGGCATATTTCATCCCTTCAACAGTAAAATCAGTTCTTGCTTTTTTTATTTCGATCCCGGATCTCAACAATGTGTTTATCATCTTAATGGATGTCAGATAATCATGCTGATCCTTAGGAATGATTACTGTTTTAATATCTCCTTCAGCACCCCGCTCAGTCTGATTTTTCGCCTTCAGATATGCTGTTCTAAGCACTGTTTCCTTATTTCTGGCGGCCAGATCCAAGAGAGACCAGGCTGATGATTTTTTCTGCCCCACAATATCCCTTAATCTCCACCATCCACCCGGCCAGGGGTTTGGGAAGGTCGATTGTGCCTCATAATCCGGGAAGGCCCTGCTGCTCGCCCTGAGCTGCTCAGGATGAATATAAACCGGGCTAGCCAAACGGACGCCTGCCGACTCAGTTAACATACCTGCAATATTGTGAAACGGTGTTATCCAATGCCATCCAAAGTGTCCCCAACCGGCAAACTGCGCAGCATTCAGGACACCCTGAAACCCCTGTTCTTCAAGCTTATATGCGATATGAGCCCCGTACCAGCTGATCTCACGCCATACCAGGGGATCTGCATAAGGACGAATAGGATCGCAATATGGCGGAACATAAAACCTGGCCCCATAAGATCCCATCTGATGATGATCGATGTACGCCTGCGGCAACCAGTCGACAAACATTACCTTAGCCATATACTTTGATTCCTGGAGGTTATGATAATCTCCATCCCTGTTATTATCATGACCACTATACTTATGATATAGATACGGCATACTCAGACCTTCATATTCAGTTCCTACAGTTTCCCTGTACCAGTCGGTTATCATCACTTGCCCATCAGGATTCAGGCAGGGAACCATTACAAAAATGACATTATCCAAAATTCTTAGAGTCTCCTCATCATTTCGGGATAGCAAATCATAGGTCAGCTCAGGTGTCATCTGGGTGCCGCCAACTTCAGATGCATGCAAACTCATCGATTGACAGATTACAGCCTTTCCTTCCTGAATGTATTGATCAATTGTTGTCTCATCTATTCCCCTGGGATCTGAAATGGATTTGTTAATCATTTGCAGCCTTTTCAGGTTACTGATATTTTCCGGGGATGAAATATAAAGCACCAGAAAGGGGTGCCCCTCGGCTGATGGGCCCATGTTTACTACTTTCAATCTTTCACTTTCATTCTCGAGCATATAAAAATACTTAACGATCTTATCCCAATGAGCAAGCTTTTGGTCTTCTCCCATCTGGAAACCAAAAAACTGCTCAGGAGAAGTAACAATGTTTTGGGCCTGAGAAACAGAACCGCTGAAAAACCAGGAAGCAAGAATACAAAACACAAACAGGGGACGGAATACATTCGCAAATTTCATAACCGCGTTATTAGAATGAATATTTAGGTGATTAAATTTAATCATAATTAGCAAACAGTTTATATGGGTTTGTAATTTAAGATGATTGTTGGTTGCAGGTTGCAGGTTACAGGTTGCAGGTTGCAGGTTACAGGTTGCAGGTTGCAG
>JAUVKA010000274.1 GCA_030592205.1 Bacteroidota bacterium
ATAATAATTTATTACAGATATTAAACTATAATCATGTCCGATCTTCTAAGGGGCTAATTCATACAATCAAAATCGTTCTATAATAGAGTTTGAATAATTAGTAAAGCAAATTGCAATAAAACATGTGTGATAATGCTAAAGTATTGTTGAAAGCTGTGTGAAAATTTAGTAAATTTAGAGTATCCCCCAGTTTAATTTGCCAGACGCCTAATCTAAAATGAATTGAATTTATGAGAACCTTTATCAGCTGTTTTATACTATTCTTCCTGCTTGCTTGTAACAGCCCAAACAACAAACAAGCAGAAATTCAGATCATTGATATTGAAGCAGGATTAAAGAATCAAAAGGAGTTGTACCTGAGCGACATAGCTGATAGCATTGGCTATGTGAAATTAGAGACCTTAGCGGAATGTTTGATCGGAAACGGAAATGCGCTTGTCAGGAATGACAGGATTTTCTTTAAAATGAGTAATCCTGATCGCATATTAATATTTAACAAAGATGGAAAGTATATTACCAAACTTGATAGTGTTGGTAAGGGGCCAGGTGAGTATACTGGAATATTTCAATGGACAGTGAGTCCTTCCGGTGAGTATATTGCTTTTTCTGATCTGGCTACACAAACCATTTTTCTCTATACATCAGAAGGAGATTTCATTAATAAAACAAGGGGTACAATTATGTGGTACTCCGGCTTCTATTTCATCAATGAGAAAGAATTATTAGTATGCACTATGGAAGTAATGAACCAAGGCCCGGATTTTCCGGTTTTATTGCGGTATTCCGATGATTTAACAAGCATTGATTCAATTCTTACTAAAGAGTGGATAGGGATATCCACTCTGCCTCCAGGATTACCAGGAATTTCGATATCATTCTATGGCTATAATGGTCGTTTCTTCTACAAGGAAAGAGCTGCTGATACTCTTTACGAATTGAATGATAAAATGAAATTGCAGCCGAGATTTGTATTTGATTTGGCTAACAAAAGTATGGATCTCAATACTGCTCATTCTCAAAACCGGGATGCCTTTTATAACATCTACTCCTTTTATGAAACTAGAGATTATTTCAGTTTTACAGTTAGTTATAAGCAGAAAAGGACATTAATGTATTTTGATGAAGCAAGCGGTGAGCTCTTCTCCTTGCCGAATAACTACGGTGATTATGGTAAACGCGATCAGGTAAGCGAACCAAAAAATGATTTGGACGGTTTTGATTATCCTTTCAGTAAATATGATAGCTATGACGACAAATGGACATCCCTGCACCATATTGTACATCTAAAGGAATTAGAAAAAGAAGGATTTTTTAATGAATCATCCTTATTGAATCATCCAGAAAGAGCTAGACTGGCAGAATTGGTAAAAACCAGCAAATTGAATGATAATCCCATCATTAGGATCTTGTATTTGAAATGATCCCGATCTAATTACCAATTCATTTACCTTTTCCAACCAAGATATACAGCAGGCAATATATGAGCAAAATAAATCAATCCTGCGACTGGAACCATATGAGGCAATGTCTTGGTAAGCGCGTAATACATCAACAATGCCAAAACTACTATAGTAAAAACACTGTAAGCAAAACGAAGAGCCCTGTTGTTAACTGCATATTCCCTTTCATCAAGCTTTGGAACTATTTTATGAGTAAATTTCCATAGTCCGGTTTGCCAGAAGCTGTAATAATAGGTGTACAAAAGCACTAAGAGTGCAAATAAACAGGTAATGATTAAGCCTAGCTTTGTTTTGGTATAAGAATTTGTCGACCAGCTTAATACTAAGAAAGCCAGAGATAATAGGTTCAAAACAATTCCTGTTTTTAATCTTATACTTGAATTAAATAAACTCATACTATTTCCTCCAATTTATATCAGTTATTCGGTTATTCAGTTACTCGTTACTCAGTTATTTGTTACTCAGTTATTCAGATAATCAGTTATTTAGTTGTTTGTTACTAGCTAAATATCAATTATTTACAATTTATAATTTATAATTTTCCATTATCAATTCCCTCTCTCCATCATCTCTTCACTCATGGGCCGCAAAGGCTTAGTAGAAAAAACGAAATCAACCGGCAGATTAAATACATCAGCTATCCTGAACGCCAGGTCAAGACTTGGATTATATTCCTCACGCTCAAGATAGCCAACAGTTTGAAAATTCACTCCAATCTTGTCTGCCAAGTCCTTGCGCGACATTCCCCTCTCCTGTCTTAGAACTGCAATTCTGTTATATATTTTTCGTGCTTCCATTGATTCGCATATTCGTTACTCAGTTACTCGGTTATTAGTTACCCACTCACTTACTCACCATTAACAATTTATAATTTTATATTGCAAATATACAACATTCTATTTAACTACCAATACATTTAGTATATATTTTCCAACAATCAAAAAAAACAATGATTAATCTGTTTTAAAAGGTCTTTTATCTAATAAAAAAAAGACACTAACTTTCCGACTGCCTTTAACCTGGCATAACAGATCAAAATCAGCTTATGAAAGTTTCTCTTTTTACGACAGAAAGCGGCAAAACGTATGTGTTACCATTCTTTCTGATTGCCAGCTTGTTCCTTTTATCAGGATACACTAACAGCCTACTGGATGTTCTGAACAAATATTTCCAGGAAGGCTTGAATATATCAAGGGCTCAATCAGGACTGGTACAATTTGCTTTATACTCCGGGTATTTCCTTATGGCCCTTCCAGCTGGTATGCTATTGAAAAAATGGGGATACAATAAAGGTATTGTTACCGGATTATTTGTTTTGGTTGCTGGTTCCCTGCTCTTTATTCCTGGAGCATATTATAAATCGTTTTACATCTTTTTAGTTGCCTTATTCATAATTGCCTGCGGCTTCACATTTTTTGAAACGGCTGCTAATCCACTCGCCACCTTCCTTGGATCCAAACCTGGAGCTGAACGTAGAATAAACCTTGCTCAATCGTTCAATGGTGTTGGATGGATACTTGGACCTCTTTTGGGCGGCTTAATAATCTTCTCGGAAGGAGATAGCGAAGTCACAAATTTTAATAATCTACCTATCCCTTTTATCATTCTGAGCTCCTTAGTTTTGCTGATTGCTATATTCCTAATTAAAAATCCATTACCTAACATTCAATCTGTAAGTCAGGACTTACCGGCTTCCGATGGAAATTATAAATCGATATTTAAACGTCGCCATTTTATATGGGCAGTAGCAGCACAATTCTTCTATACTGCTTCTCAAACTGGGGTCAATAGTTTCTTCATCAACTATGCTACTGAAACTGACACCGCTATAAGTAATCAGCAAGCAGCTGTTTTGCTGTCCTTTGGCGGAATGGGGCTTTTTGTTCTGGGACGATTTACCGGCAGCTATTTCCTTAAATGGGTCAAGGCACATAATCTATTAGCCTTTTATGCTGCTGCCAGTGCTTTGCTCATGGCAGTTGTAATTATTGGAATAGGCAAAATTTCTATAATTGCCCTGATCCTGACATATTTCTTTATGTCAATCATGTACCCCACAATTTTCGCGCTGGGAATAAAGGATATGGGAGTGCAAGTCCCAAAAGCCTCATCAATTCTTGTAATGGCTATCGTAGGTGGTGCTCTTTGTCCAATGTTAATGGGATACATAGCAGATATATCCTCAATGCCGGTAGGCTTCTCTATCCCCTTAGCCGGATTTACAATTATTCTATTGTTTGGATTATTTGGCTACCGTGTCAAGTCCTGATTTTTTTTGAACTTCATTTATTATCCAGAAGATGTTACATGACCCCAGTAATATTGTACCCCCTGAAATTGATGAAAATATACTGTTGGATCCACAGGAAATTAAGGTATTAAGGAGTTTGGCCTTCCAATGGGCTGAGATTGCAGCTTTGCCTATCCATCAGGAGAAGGCTCTTCTTTGGCAGAAACTTAATGATCTCGAATCAGTCCGACCGATGGTATGGATAAATGAGATCCCCTGGCATGAGATGAATTTCAATAATGAGCTGACTCTACAATGCAAAAATACCTGGGCAAGAAGCCAGGAGGAATATTTGCGAAGGGAAATCTATCAATGGAATCATATGCCCGGCGATATGATCCTTAATCCATGGCTTGATTGTCCACTTTCAATCCACAGTACAGATTTTGGGATCCTTGAGGATGTTGACCTTGCTTTCACTGACACGAAAAATGATGTGGTTTCAAGGCATTTTAATACTCTTATTCGGGATATGGATGATCTGGAAAAGATAAAAATGCCAGTGATAACCAATAATCAAAAGGCAACTGACAGGAGATTCCAGATAATGAATGAAGTATTCGGTGATATTTTGCCAATAAAGAAAGTGGGACAAACACATATTTGGTTTACCCCCTGGGATTACCTTATCCGATGGTGGGGAGTGCAAGAGGCCATGATTGACCTGATTGTGAGACCGGATATGGTTCATGCGTTTTATGAGAAGATGGTTCAGGCCTGGATGATTGAGCTAGACCAATTTGAAAATCAAAATTTATTATCCCTTGACTGCAATAATACCAGAATAGGATCAGGAGGATATGGCTATACAAAAGACCTGCCTGGTGAACCTTATCAAGCCGAAAAAGTTTTGCCTCAAAATATGTGGGGCTGCTCAAATGCACAAATTTTCTCGGATGTTTCACCAGAGATGCACTGGGAATTTGCCATCGAGCATGATCTGAAATGGATGGAGAGGTGGAAACACACCTATTATGGATGTTGTGAACCACTAGCCAGTAAGAGTCAACTTATGAAACGCATACCAAATTTGAGGAAGGTATCTTGCAGCCCCTGGAATGATACAAGAAAAGCAATCGATGAGCTGGGCACTGATTATGTACTCAGCAGGAAACCAAATCCCGCCATTTTTATTGGCTCTAAATTCGATGAAATCCGGGCTCGTAAAGATATCAGCGACTTTTTAACTCAAACTGAAGGCCAATGCCATGTTGAGTTCATCATGAAAGATATATCCACAGTTGTTTATGACCCTCAAAGATTATGGAGATGGGAGAAGATTTGCATGGAAGAAGTTGAGAATTGCTGATGCAATTCCAAAACTCAAGATACAAGACTCAAGACCAAAGACAGCAAATTTGGCAATTAGCCAATTCACAATTGAAGTTCTGATAAAACTCTCAACTTGACGGAGAATAGAGAAAATAATATTGGTAAAATTCCTAATTTCAAGGCCATGAAAACTAAGCTTAATTTATTGTTAGCAGTGGCATTGATAGGGTTTACCTGTCAATCTGCTTTAGCCCAATTAACTGTACAACACATTTTTGACAATAACATGATTCTCCAAAGGGATAAACCAGCCAAAGTATGGGGTTGGGGGAATCCCGGAGATGAGGTTATGGTGGAATTTGATTCCCAGGTAAAAACTTGCACTGTTTCACCGGATAAGAGCTGGGAATTATTCCTTGAGCCGATGCCGGCCAATGTGGATCCGCAAATCTTCAAAGTTAATAGTGAAGGAGATGCCGTTGTTTATCAAAATGTTCTGGTTGGAGATGTTTGGATCCTCGGCGGTCAATCGAACATGGAACTGGATTTAAAGAGAATTTATCATGGAGATGAAGAAATTGCCTCAGCAAATTTCCCGAACATCCGTATCCTTACTATACCGGCTAAAGCCAGTCCGGTTCCGCTTAAGGATTTTGAACGACTAAATGAGTGGGACAGCTGGCACGGACGATATGACCTGAAAGGCTATTGGTTTGTTTGTTCACCTCAAACAGTTCCAACTTTTTCGGGAATGGGATATGTATTCGGAAGAAGGTTGTACATGGCCTCTAAGGTGCCAATTGCCTTAATCGATGCTTCCTGGGGAGG
>JAUVKA010000348.1 GCA_030592205.1 Bacteroidota bacterium
ACAATGAAACTGCCAGACACAGCATAATGACAACAAGTTTTCTCATGGCTAGTCTTATTTAATGATAAGTTATATAGATACAAGACGTATAAGATTAGCCAATGTTACAACCCGCAACTTGAGTTTACCCCTGCGGAGGCAGGGGCAACTCGCAACCAAATACATGCAATTAGTAGGATCAAATCTCATATTTTGCCATACAGAATACAAGCGTGTCTGATAATTCACTAATTTGGTCAGTCAAATGACTTGGTCACTACAACTACCAAACAAAAAGCTTAGGAACTATATGCGTTCCATTAGATTTATCATATTCCCACTGATGTTTCTTTTGGCAGTAGCTTGCTCCCAACACTCTTTAGAAAAACCAAATATCGTCCTGATCATGGGTGATGATATCGGGTATTCAGATATTGGCTGCTATGGTAGTGAGATACGAACCCCAAATCTGGATAAACTGGCTGAACATGGTATACAATTCCAGACTTTCTATAATATGGCTAAGTGTAATCCATCGCGCTCAACCATGCTTACCGGATTGTATTGGGGTAATGAACAGGTGGTGAACTTAGCCGAGCTATTGAAGAATGCAGGTTATAGCACATTGCATAGCGGTAAAGAACACTTCGACAGTTGGGTCCCGGAATCCTGCTATGCGAAAAATGTTTTTGATCAATCCTTTACAATGTGGGCAAACAATGAGTATTTTATCCCACCGGATAGCACTTTCAGTAGACCATTTTTTCTAAATGGAAGGCAATTAAGCACACATGAATTGGCAGAAGAGTTTCCCAATTTCTATAAAACAGATGTGATCACTGATTATGCTATTCGCTTTTTGGAAGAGGCTATATTAACAGATAAGCCTTTCTTTCTATACCTGCCCTATAATGCTGCTCATTACCCACTGCAGGCCAAGCCCGAAGACATTGCAAAATACAAGGGTATTTATGATGCTGGATGGGACAAAATCCGACAGAAGAGATATGAAAAAATGCAGCAACGGGGAATCATTGACGATCGATATGCATTATCCCCTCCTTCAGATAATATCAATAAATTCCGGGGGCACCCGAAAGGGAATGCAGAACGGAGGAAAAAAATCCCTTTGTATCGTCCATGGGATAGTTTAACAGCAGAGGAACAAGCAGAACTGTCACTGGAGATGAATGTATTCGCAGCAATTGTCGACTGTATGGATCAAAATATCGGGAGGGTCGTTCAATGGCTCACTGAGCATGATAAATTTGACAATACTATAATCATGTATCTTTCGGATAATGGATCCTGTCCCTATGATTCCAATAAAGACTTTGATCATCCACCCGGGCCAGCCGAATCTTATCGAACACTTTCTGCCGCATGGGCAAATGTTGGCAATACACCTTTCAAATATTTCAAACAATTTGGGCATGAAGGTGGCAGCAACACCCAGTTTATTGTGCATTGGCCTGATCAAATTAACCCTGGACTTTTTACAACTCAAGTCGGACATTTGGTCGACATCTATCCTACCCTCCTTGAGATTTCCGGAGCCATATACCCCGACAGTTTGAATGGACAACCAAGTTTACCTCTGGATGGACATTCCTTACTACCAATTCTTCAAGGAGATGAACGTTCTGAGTCGTCCTATTTTATCTCGGGATTCCAGGAAAAATTCAGAATGTTCAGACAGGGTGATTTGAAAATAGTTAGATCAAATAATGGCCCGTGGGAGCTGTACAATTTATCCACTGATCCATCAGAAATAAATAATCTGGCCGATTCCCTACCGGATTTGACAAGTAAATTTATTAAGATCTATCAGGATGAAAACCTGCTATTTTCAAAGAGAAAAAATTGAACTATCTTAATCCTCAATAAACATTCCCTCCCTGCTAAGCAGGTGATCCAGCATAGCAATTCCATAAACAACCACGGCGGTAACTACTGCCGTATGCTCCTGGTATTCCGGAATCGACTTATCATAGGTGTCGCGCTCTGTATGCCAGATTTCACCATAACTGAAGTCATATCCCTTAGGATCAGCTGTACCAAAAGATAAAGTTGGTACACCATTCATCGCAAAGTAAGCATGATCAGAACCACCAGCCCTGGTTGGTCTTGGTTTTGGTTTAGCTTTTCTGAGAGTAAACGGAAAATCAGGATTAATGCTATTTAATGGTTCGCAAATCTTTTCAAAATCCTTATACATACTCTCCGGAACGCTGAGGCTGTTTGCAACCGTTGGTCCTCCATCCCTGTTGAAATAATTGGCAATATTAGGCCATTTATCTTCATTGCTCAGAACCCAATGCTTTGATCCCAATAGGCCGAATTCTTCACCTGCCCACAGACATACAAGAATAGTCCTTTTTGGTTTTCCGCCAGCTTCCATAATCAGCCTGGCTGCTTCCATAGCTGGAGTGACCCCGGATCCATCATCAACACCTCCTGTAGCAACATCAAAAGCATCGAGATGTCCGCCCATCATAACATATTCATCAGGGTATTCGATTCCTTTGATTACTCCAATAACATTATGATATTTAACCGGGCCAATCTTAAAATGATTACGGATATCGAATTCCAACTGGAAATACCTTCTTTCTTTAACCATTTGCTCAATAATCTTATACTGATGTTCATCCAACTTAATATCAGGTACTGTTGGCAGAGTCTCCCATGTCATGTACCCGCCATTGATATTCTTTCTGTCGTAAAGTACCCTGATCGGTACCGGCGATGATTGAATAATGCCCAGAATGCCGGCTTCAACCATCTGACTATAAAACAAACCTGTCTCCTCTGTGATTTCCATCCTTTCCTTTTGATCATCCGGATTCATATAATTGTGCATACGTATATTCCTGTTATGCTCATCGGCTGCCTTATTTCCCTCAATTATCACAGCTCTTCTTTCTGTTGCTTTCGGAGAGTAATCTATCGGCCAACCTTTATTCGTTCCTCCGATTAATACCCAGGCTCCTTTGAGTTTTCCTTTCATCTTGTCGAATTGCGACTGCGTCATTGGCTCCATAAGCACATGTCCGCGTTGAACACCCTTCGTACCGGCAGTATAGGAGGGGGTGGCAAAATGTAAATCCATTCCATTCTCAGCCAGCAATTTACCGAACCATGGACCCCGGTTATAACCAACAGGTACTTCACCGGCTTCATCCATAATAACCTCCATACCCCATTTCTTAAAACTGTAGGCCGCCCATTCGCAGGCATTTTCATATGCGTCTGATCCGATCAAACGGCCACCGAATCTATTGCTTAGAATATCCAGATGATCCATAGATTGATTATCTGTAGTACCAATCTCAATGATATTCTTTATTACTTTTTTGTCCTGGGAGAATCCCATTCCGGTAGATAAAACCATCAATCCGGCAATCAAGAAAATGCTAATTTTTTTCATAGTCGTGTGTTTTGAATAACGCGCAATTTACATATTCACTCTTTTGCAGTCAATGGACTAGCTGTGACATTCAACAACTTAATAATTAAAAAATGTTAAATGGGGAACAGTTAACAGGGAACGGGGAACAGGGACAACATCCATTTACTAAATGTCTAATTGTCTACCTTAGTCGAGTTAAAACATTTTTCTTATGAATGTAATTTGATTTTTGGCCCGGTAAGCTCCCCGGATATAGAAAACTTCCAGCCGGATTCACTCTTCCAGCTTAATGAACTCATTCCTGTAGAACCAGGAAAAGGCTGGCTGTTGATAGTTGACAAGTAATAACGAGTAACGAGTAACGAATATATGTCAAAACAAAAGTGGACCACAGATAGTATTCCAGACCTTAAAGGAAAGGTGATAGTTGTTACCGGAGGAAATAGCGGGATAGGATTCGAATCAGCTAAGACTTTTGCCAGTAAAGGGGGAACGGTGATAATTGCATGTCGTTCCCTGGAAAAAGGTGAACAAGCAAAAATCAAAATATTAGATCAAAACCCGGAATCGGATATTGAGATCATGGAACTAGATTTAGCAGATCTTAATTCTGTAAGGAACTTTGCTGCCGAATTCCGGCGAAAGCATAAGAGGCTGGATATCCTTCTAAACAATGCTGGGATTATGATTGTACCCTTTGGTTTAACCAGGGATGGATTTGAGAATCAGCTGGGGACTAATCATCTGGGACATTTTGCCCTGACCGGATTGCTATTGGATATGATTATCAGCACTCCAAATTCCAGAGTGGTTAACGTTAGCTCTTTGGCGCACAAAAAGGCAGTCTTGGATTTTGATAATTTATTGTATGATAATGGTCCAGGCTATCATCCGATGGACGCCTATCGCCGATCCAAACTGGCCAATCTACTATTTACCTACGAGTTGCAACGTTTCTTTGAATCTCACAAATGCAGCAGCATTGCCGTAGCTGCTCATCCGGGTGTTTCACTTACAAATCTCGTACGGCACAAAGTAGGAGACTTCCTGTTCGGACTATTAAGTCCTGTTGCGGGCATATTCCTTCAGAGTTCAGCCATGGGAGCACTGCCTCTAATTAGAGCCTGTGTAGATCCTGATGTAAAAGGTGGAGAGTATTACGGCCCCGATGGATCCAGCGA
>JAUVKA010000007.1 GCA_030592205.1 Bacteroidota bacterium
ATCCGAATTGATAAATGGCTTTGGGCTGTGCGTATCTTTAAAACCCGCAGTTTAGCATCAGACGCGTGCAGGAAGGGGAAGGTTGAGATAGAGGAACAGTCTGTTAAGCCATCCAGATCAGTTTCAATTGGAGAAATAATAAGCGTTAAGAAACCTCCCTATAAGTTTATTTATAAGGTAACTGGCCTGATCAGTAAAAGAGTATCGGCTAAACTAGCTTCCTCACATGTTGAAGATATCAGACCAGAAGAAGAACTATTAAAAATAAAAACCATTCAGGAATCAGCTTTTTTCTCACGCGAAAGGGGCACAGGACGTCCAACAAAAAAAGAAAGAAGAACCATAGACCGATTCCGAACCTGAAACAATTCAATATGTTTATTGCCAAAGAAAAAAGAGGCAGCAATATTGCCGAATATGTACTATATATGTGGCAGATCGAAGACCTGATTCGCGCCCATAATTTCGACATCAATAGAATTGAAAATGACCTTGTTAGACAGTACCAGGGGACTAATGAACAAATTGAGGAGATTAGACAATGGTACCAGGGCTTAGCTGAGTCAATGCTAATTGAAGGAATCAGGAATTACGGGCATTTGCAGTTCCTTGTCACACTTTTGGAAGATGTCAATAATTTTCACTTTCGCCTGATAGATAGCTCAAGCCATGGAAATTACCAGAAACTCTATTTGTCCTCTGTCAGGAATATCAGTGAGTTGAGAAAAAAAATGGGCCATAAGGAAAAAATATCCGATATGGAAGTTTGCCTTACTGCCTTATATGGTTTAATGCTGATGAGACTCAAGAAAAAACCCGTTTCAAAAGAAACAGAAGAGGTTTTTAGCTTATTCAGTGAGTTACTTGCAGAGTTATCCCGCCTATATGTTATGTATGAGAAAGGTTCTTTGGAAATCTAATGGCCACGAAGGATAAGTGAAGTCAGAAATACACACATAATAATATTGCATAAGAACCATAATAAATATACCAGGTATCATTGCGGCACACTAATTGTAACAATCCATGGCAGACAAGTGAGTTTAAAGGTATAAAAACATTGTACCTGATTCTTAAAAACTCTAAATTTGGCCGTATGAGATTCTGGTTAATAATTATTTTTTTGATCATTACCAATAATGTTGGCTACGCTCAGCAGGACAGTGTTATCCGTGTAAAATACACCCCTGAATTCCGGTTTACTGATGGCTTATATCTCAATTTCAGCCAGGCAAGGAACAATAATCCCATACCCCCAAGTCGTATTAATTCCCGGAATGATCCGGGAGACTTCAACTTTTTTCGTAATCTGGTGGAAGAAAAAACTATTTCCTATTTTGATAGTTTTGGCACCCAGGAGGAAGTAAACACCGACCAGATTTGGGGATTTTGTCAGGACGGAAAATTGTTCATCAATTACAACGATGAATTTAACCGAATACCCATAATTGGCCAGGCATGTCATTTCATTGCTGACGTAACAGTAATTGATACGTACAACGATCCGTATTACTACGATCGTTATGATAATTATTACAACTCTTATTACAACAGGCCTTACAACAGAACTTCCCGATCAAGGGAAATGCGGCAATATATCATGAGGTTTGAAACAGGAGAAGTATTATCATATGACAGGGAGTCAATCCTTGTAGTTTTGATGGAGGATCCAGAATTATATGAGGAGTACAACAGTCTTCGCAAAAGGAAACAGCGAGATTTAATGTTCTTTTTCTTAAGAAGATTCAATGAAAAGCACCCATTATACATATCAGTGCGATAATTCAACATCAATAAAAAATTTCGACACACTTATTCCCTGATATAACACGACTATAAAAAAAAGCTTGCCTATAAGGCCCAGTTACCATACCTTTGTGCCCATAATAATATGACCCACAATGCGTTTTGTTAACAGCTATACAAAACATTTTATGAATTTGAACGTTTACATCCTACAAACCATCAACTAGGAAAATAATTCTCTGTACTCTGTTCCTGTATTCTCCCCCTATAATTTCTGGAATATGAAAAAACTATTAATAGTTATATCAATATATATTATATCAACTTTCACCGCTTTGGTATTCGCCCCCAGTTTACCCATGTCATATAACAGCGAGGCCATTCTTTTGAAGATGATAAATGAACGAGAGCTTAGAGACCGATTAGCTTTTGATCGTTCTCTCGCCGATTTCAAATTTGCTCTTGCTAAAAAAGAGTCGTCAAATAATTGGCGGAAGTATAATCCCTTTGGATACATCGGAAAGTTTCAATTTGGGAAAGCCGCCCTGGACATGACCGGATATGGGCACATCTCTTTTTATGATTTTATAGATAATCCCTCCATTTTTCCCGAAAAGGATCAGGAAATAGCTATGGACTCCTTACTGCGCTTCAATGCATTTATTCTTAAAGATTACATTCATGAATACGTTGGCAAGAATATTCTGGACTCTATTTCCATAACTCAACAGGGATTATTAGCTGCTTCCCACCTTGCAGGGCCAGGAAATGTAAAACACTTCCTCAATACTAATGGACGCTATAATCCAAAAGACCAACTGGGAACCAGCCTGTCGGATTATTTAATTATCTTTGGCAAGCACTAAAATTGATGGCTCAACATGTCACAAAAACCAGCAATCCCAAAGGGTACAAGAGACTTTGGACCGGTTCAAATGTTACGTCGGAACTATATTTTCGACCAGATCAGGTCGGTATTCATAAGCTTCGGCTATCAGCCAATTGAAACACCGGCAATGGAGACCCTGAATACTCTTATGGGAAAATACGGAGAAGAAGGAGATAGGCTAATATTCAAAATTCTCAATAGTGGACATTATAGTGCGAAAATACCCAAAGAAACGCTTGGAGAACTATGTAATTCTCAGGAACTTGATCCTGATATATCGAAAAAGCTAACATCAAAAATATCTGAAAAAGCATTAAGATTCGATTTAACAGTTCCTTTTGCCAGGTATGTAGTACAGCACAGAAATGAGATCACTTTTCCTTTTAAACGTTACCAATTACAGCCTGTATGGCGGGCAGACCGCCCCCAGAAGGGAAGATATCGGGAGTTCTATCAGTGTGATGTAGATGTAATTGGATCTACTTCACTTTTAAATGAGCTGGAACTAATTCAGATTATTGATGAAGTATTCAGCAGTCTGAATACCAGTGTGTTGATTAAAATTAATAACAGAAAGATTCTGACTGGAATTTCAGAAATTATCGGTCATCCTGATAAAATCATTGACATAACGACTGCAATTGACAAAATAGATAAAATTGGTCTTGGAAAAGTAAATGAAGAATTAAGTAACAAAGGCCTTCCAAAGGAAGCCATTGATAAACTTCAACCAATCCTGGGATTATCGGGTGATCATAATACAAAGCTAAGTGAACTTTCTAAAGAACTATCTGAATCAAAGATTGGTCTTGAGGGAATTTCCGAGATGCAGACCATTTTTGACCTGCTTAGTCAATTGAGTCTCAGCACATCGGTTGAGCTGGATCTTACTTTAGCAAGAGGATTGAATTATTATACGGGAGCAATAATTGAAGTAATATCTACAGAAATAAAAATAGGATCCATTTGTGGAGGTGGCCGTTATGATAATCTTACGGGAATCTTTGGATTACCGGATGTTTCAGGAGTAGGCATATCTTTTGGTGCCGACCGTATTTATGACGTTTTGGAACAAAGCGATGGATTTCCTGAGCATACCGCGACAACGACTCAAGTTCTGATCATGAATTTTGGAGATGAAGAAATTAAGATGGCTCTCAGTTTCGCCTCAGAATTGAGATCTTCGGGTATTTCAACTGAGATTTATCCTGATTCGGCAAAAATGAAAAAACAAATGAGTTATGCGAATTCCCATAAAATCCCCATTGTTGTGTTAGCTGGAAAAGATGAACTCGAAAAGAATCAATTAGAGATAAAAAATATGACAACAGGCGAACAGCTTGCTGTCCGCTTTGCAGAATTAATTCCATCAGTAAAACGTATTCTAAAATAAATATTTCTTTTGCCCTCCCAATAAGAATTCCTAACTTTGAGAAAAGTTTTATTATATGAGATGGTTACTCGACTATCTGATTCAAATAAACCGCACCGGGCTCTTCTCTGTACGAAAAGGCTGACTATTTCTTTTTCTTTTTGTACACATTCAAATAATTATTAAAGATGAAAACATATATTGTTACCGGTGCTGGTTTAAGCATTGAAGACGTGGTTAATGTTGCCAGAAACCACCAGAAAGTAAGTATCCATCCTGAGGCATTGGCCAAAATGAATCTTTGCAGGGAAATGGTAGAGAGGAAAATTGATGCCCGGGAAATTATGTACGGCGTTAATACAGGGATAGGAGAATTCTCCGAAACCGTTCTCAACGATGAACAGGTAAAGGAATTCCAGAAATATTTAATCTATAACCACGCTGCAGGAATTGGGGATCCTGCACCTCTGGAATATGTTCGAGCTGCTATGCTGGGCCGGATTAATGTCCATGCCCATGGCAATTCCGGATGCCGTCCTGTGATAACTCAAACTCTGGTTGAAATGCTCAACAAGGGTGTTACTCCTTTCGTTTGCCAGAAAGGTTCCGTTGGAGCCAGTGGGGATTTAGCTCCTATGTCCCAAATTGCTCTTCTTCTGATGGGTGAAGGACAGGCATATTTCCAGGGAGAATTATTGGATGGCAAAATTGCAATGGAAAAGGCTGGAATTGAAATCCCCGGGCTGAAAGCGAGGGATGGTCTGGCGACGATTAACGGATCCAATCTTTTGACAGCCATGAGTGCCATTTGGCTTTTCGATGCCAACAACTTTCTAAAACAGGCTGAGATAGCAGCATCGATGTCCCTTGAGGCATTGAAAGCCAATATGGGCCCTTACACTCCTCTCCTTCATGAGGTAAGGGGCTTCGCAGGTGCTGTAAGAAGTGCCAAAGCAATTGGGAAATGTATCAACGGTGGAGACCTGAAAGAAGGTAAGGTTAGAAGTAAAGTGCAGGATGCCTACTCCATGCGGTCAACGCCCCAGGTAATCGGGGCTGCACATGATGCTTTGAAATGGGCCCGTTCACAGGTTGAAATCGAGTTGAATGGAGTTGGTGACAATCCAATTTTCTTTTCTGAACAAAACATGCATTTATCTGGCGCCAACTTTCAGGGGACTCCTGTATCCCTTCCTATGGATATGGCAGGAGTGGCCATTACCATGGTTTGCGTAATGTCGGAAAGAAGAATGAACCGCCTTAATAATCCTGCTCTAAGTGCCGGACTGCCAGCTTTTCTGACCAAAGGAGCAGGTATGTTCTCTGGTTTAATGCTTAGTCAGTATACAGCCGATATGCAAATTGTAGAACAGAGAATATTGTCTGCCCCGGCTTCAATACAATCTATTCCAGCAGCAGCCGATCAGGAGGATTTTGTTTCAATGGGGATGAATACCGCCATAAAGAACTTTCAAATTCTGGATAATGCTTATGGTATTCTGGGGATTGAACTTATGGCAGCTGCTCAGGCACTTGACTTCAGAAAAGAGGAGTATTCATTTGGGGCCGGCGTAACAAAAGCACATGAAATAATACGGAAATATGTTGCTTTTCTTGATATTGACAGGCCATTATATCCTGATCACACAAGGATGCAGGAATTAGTTAAATCCTGTGAAATTTTACAAGCTGTTGAAGCTGAATTAGGAAGCATTGAGTAATGATATTGGTCCGGGCAAAAAGGCCTGGGCCATTACTTTTCCCTTGAACCGCTCCTCCTATACTGCGATCGTTGATTTTCTATCTTTCTCAGCATAAAATTCATGAATTCATTTTCAGCCCTATAGAGTCGGACCACCTTCTGAATTGGAATAACTTTTTTAATTTCTTTATGGAACTTTAACTTTAATTCGGCAAGTTTAAGTTCTTGCTCAACCCTGGCATCTACCATAGCCTCCAATTCTTCACTGTCAATTTCCTTCCAGTTTCTTCTTCCATGGTTCTCCATTTGTTTGGATTTCAGGAGTTCTCCTCTTTTATTCTGGTATTGATTGTACAATGGCCAGAATTTCTGTGCTTCTTCAACAGTGAAATCTAATTTATCGCTCAGGAATGCAACCCTTTCAGATTTAAAACGCTCCATATATTTTTCAAAACCAGGACCATTAATCTGAGCATGCAAAGACCCCAGAACTAACAACATCAAGCCGGATAATGCTAATAATCTTTTCATTTGTTTTGATTTTCAATATTCATCCATTCTTCGATAATAAACAATTCATCATAATCTGTCATCTCCAGAAGACTTGCTCTCTCACTGTCCAATACTTCATCATATGGATCTTCAATGCTAATCCCCTCATCAGCAAAATAGGATGCCAATGTTACATCGTTCAAATCAGATCCGGTATAATTAATAAACCAATCTATTTCCTGGGCTAATTTAATACTACGATGAGGTTTAAGATACATATTCTGAAAAAGTAATAGGCCTATCAGAAGGCTTGCCGCTATTCCACTCATCCACAACAATCTGGTCCGAATTTTGAATTCCTTAACAGAAGAAATGGCACCTTCTTTGGCTATCTTTTGCATAATCTGAGCCCGTGACTCAGCAAAATAGCCTGGAGGAACCAGAAAGGGATTATTCTTGTCGCCTTCAAAAAAGTTCATATTGTTATTTTCAACTGTCATAATACTGCCGTAATCAATTAATTTGACGAAAAATGCCATTAAAGGTTTAATCTGGGATTAATCCCTTTTGGATTTTTTTCACTGCATGGTGATATGAAGCTTTCAATGCCCCAACGCTTGTGTTTAAAATAGCAGAAATCTGTTCATACTTCATATCTTCAAAATACTTCATTTGAAAAACAAGTTTTTGCCTTTCCGGAAGTTTTGAAACTTCAATCTGTAATTTTAATTGTATTTCGTCACCATCAAAGTATTCATCGGCTTGAAGCCGATTGGCTATAGTCATTTCCGGATCGTCAATTCTACTACCGGCTTTTTTTGCCTTTTGTTTTAAAAAGGACAGTGCTTCATTAGTAGCAATTCTGTACAACCATGTGAACAACTCCGAATCGCCCCTGAATCCCTTTAAGCCATTCCATATCTTAATGAAAGTATTTTGCAGCACATCATTAGCATCTTCATGATGAAACACAATCTTACGAATATGCCAGTAGGCTCTTTCCTGATATTTGTTCAATATCATTTCAAATGCCTTCTCTTCCTCACCTTTCTGAAGAAACAATGTCAGGATCTGATGGTCAGAAATTTCTACCATTCAATAAGCTTAAAAACCTTTGATTCCGGGAATGCAGAATAGTTTAATCCACTAAATCCGGAAAGATTCGTATCACCTCATTAACAACATTATCAGGGGTGAATCCAAATTTTTGATCCAAGACGCCAGCCGGTGCTGAATATCCAAAATGATCCAAACCGATAACAAAACCATCATTGCTAACCAAAGCTTCCAGAGTCACCGGCAAACCAGCAGTCAGACCAAGTGTTGGAATTCCCTTAGGAAGCACTTTTTGCTGATAGCTTGTTTCTTGTTGTCGGAACAGCCCTTCAGAAGGAACAGACACCACCTGTACATCTATTCCATATTTATTTTTCAGCTCTATTGCAACTAAGTATAAAGTCGTAACTTCTGATCCATTTCCAACTAAAACCAGATTAGGATTTTTCTTCGACTCCAATATAATATACCCACCCCTCTCCGCTCCTAATGCATCCAGGAAGCGACTGGATCCATCTTTTGCCGGTAAATCCAGGATATTCTGACGCGACAATAACAAGGCTGTGGGGCAACTTTTATTTTCCAGGGCCATCTTCCAGGATACGGATGTTTCCGCAGAATCTGCAGGTCGCAATACCAATACTGAAGGATTACCGGAATGATTTTTCAAATGCTCCATTAAGCGGATTTGAGCTTCATGTTCCACTGGTTGATGTGTTGGACCATCCTCTCCAACCCGGAAAGCATCATGTGTCCAAATATATTTTACCGGGAGTTGCATCAAAGCAGCCATACGTACAGCCGGTTTCATATAATCTGAGAAAACAAAGAAAGTACCACAGGCAACTGAAACCCCGCCATGTAGTGCCATGCCGTTAGCCATAGCAGTCATAGTAAGTTCAGAAACTCCGGCATGTAAAAAATTCCCACTAAAATCCTGATGTGCAAAAGCCTTACTTTTATTGAGGAATGAATCCGTTTTATCCGAATTAGCCAGGTCAGCCGACATAACAATCATATTCTCAACTTTACCGGCCAACATAGCCAGAATATTTCCTGATGCCGCTCGTGAGGCGATCCCGGGCTTGTGCTCCACTTCTGAAAACTCCAACTCGGGCAAAGTCCCATTGAGCCAGGAATCAAGCTTGGCTGCCAACCCGGGATTTTCATTACGCCAAACAGCTTCAATCTCCTGTCTTTTCTTGAATAGTTCTGATTTCTTTTGACGAATAGTATCGTAATACTCCTGAACATCTTCGAATATTGAGATTGGCTCATCAGGATTACCTCCCAGATTCTTCACTGTTTTAGCAAATGAAGCTCCTGCTTTAGATATTGGCTGACCATGAGTAGAACTCTGATTTTCGAACGATTGATCATTTTCATCAATACATCCTTTGCCCATAACAGTTTGACCGATGATCAGAACAGGTTTGTCATTAGTAGCACTGGCAGCTGCCAGTGCCTCTCTGATTTGCTGTTGATCATTTCCGTCAATTGAGATCACCCTCCATCCCCAGGCCCTGTATTTGGCAGCTGTATCTTCGGCAGTTACGGCATTGGTTTCGGTTGAAAGCTGAATAGAATTCGAATCATAGAACATGACAAGATTACCAAGGCCCAGAAAACCGGCAATCCTTCCTGCACCCTGAGAGATTTCTTCCTGCACGCCTCCATCAGAGATAAAAGTATATGTTTTATGCTGAGTCCATTCCCCGAAGCGATGAACCAAAAAGCGTTCTGTTATTGCAGCGCCAACGGCCATGGTGTGTCCCTGCCCAAGTGGACCACTGGTATTTTCCACACCACGCATAACATCGAGCTCCGGATGCCCCGGAGTAACACTTCCCCATTGTCTGAATTCAGAGAGCTCATCCAGTGAATAATTCCCTCGCAATGCAAGTCCGGCATATAACATGGGGGACATATGTCCGGGATCCAGGAAAAACCGGTCGCGGAAGGGCCAGGACAAATCATCAGGGTTATAGTTTAAAAACTCTGAGAATAAGATATTGATAAAATCAGCTCCTCCCATTGCACCACCCGGGTGACCGGATTTAGCCTTTTCAACCATAGCGGCAGAAAGAATGCGAATATTGTCAGCCGCCCGGTCAATCACTTTTAAGTCTTTTTGCATGATAATATGGATTATTCAGTTTGAGGCGAAAATACTGTTTTCTGCTGGATTTTTTTAGCAGCTTGATGTTTGAATTTCAGCACAATTTCAACTTACTAAATTTTGTACCTTTGCAGGCAGCAAAAAAACAATATTATGAGTCTACAATGTGGAATAATAGGGATTACCAATATTGGTAAAACTACCATATTCAATTGCATTTCTGAGAATAAAGTTGAAACAAGCAATTTTGCTTTCAGCACTAACAAGTCGAACCTTGGGCAAATAAAAGTTCCTGACCCAAGGCTAAAAATGATCGACGACATAATCAATTCTGCACGTGTCATACCTACGAGTCTGGAGATTGTTGATATACCAGGGCTTACCAAAGGCTCAAGCCAGGGTGAAGGAGTTGGCAATAGTTTTCTGTCTGATATCAGGAATTGTGATGCTCTCATTCATGTTCTGCGTTGTTTTGATGATGTAAATCTGGTTCACATAGATGAGTCTATTGATCCCGTCAGGGACAAGGAAACGATCGACTTTGAATTGCAGGTAAAGGATCTGGAATCTGTGGATAAGAGAATTCAGAAATGGGAAAAACTGTTAAAAACGGGTGACAAAAATGCAAAGCCTGCCCTTGACTCTCTCCATCGAATTAAGGATCATTTAGAAGAACTTCAAAACCTTAGGACTCTTGAATTATCAGATTCTGACAAAGCTATAATATCCGACTTACTTCTTCTTACTCTTAAGCCTGTTATATATGTATGTAATGTTGATGAAGCTTCAGCGGTAAAAGGAAATCAATTTGTTGAGGAAGTTAGGAAAGCTGTTTTGGAAGAAGGCTCTGAAGTACTGATTATTGCAGGACAGACAGAATCGGAAATTGCTGAACTGGAAGACGAAGAGGATCGAAACTCTTTCCTCATTGATATGGGTTTGGAAGAACCGGGAGTTAACAAACTAATTCGTTCAGCCTATCACCTTCTCAATCTACAAACATTTTTCACAGCCGGCCCAAAAGAGGTCAGAGCCTGGACAATCAGAAAAGGCATGACTGCTCCAGAAGCAGCAGGAGTTATTCATAGTGATCTGCAGAGAGGGTTTATCCGGGCTGAAGTAATGAAATTCGATGATTTCATTCAGTTGAAATCAGAAGCCGCTTGCCGGGACACAGGAAAGTTAGCTATAGAGGGGAAAAACTATTTGGTTGGAGATGGTGATATCTTGCACATTCGGTTTAATGTTTAACTCTATTAAATGAATAAAATATTATATATTTTAATTTGTATTATTATTGGGCTTTCCGGAGCCACCCCTCTTAAAGGCCAGCCAACCAGAGCTTTACCAAAACTAGTAGTTGGTATAGTTGCAGATCCGATGGCTTATGACTGGATTGAAAAATATTGGGAATACCTTGGCCCTGATGGATTGAAAAAACTGGTAGATCAGGGAACCTCCTTTAAAAATACCAGCCTGAATCATTACCTCGCTGGCACAGCATCTTCCCACGCCAGCCTTTCAACAGGTACAACTCCCTACCAGCATGGAATCATTGCTGATTCATGGTATAATCGTCTCAGGCAGGAAGAAACCAAAAGCACTCAGGATTACCTTGTCGGAACAATTGGTTCGAACAGCCTGCAAGGAAAGCACAGTCCAAGGCAACTCCTGACTCCAACTTTTGGAGATGCCCTTAAAAACTCCTCCTTCTCTGACTCTAAGGTAATCAGCATTGCTCTAAAACCAGATGCGGCAATTCTTATGGCTGGGCATCTTGCTGATGGGTGTTTTTGGTTTGATCCTACATCTGGAAACTGGATAAGCAGCTCTGCTTATTCCCAAACCTTGCCGAACTGGGTGAATAACTATAATAACAGGAGCCGACCTGACGAGATGATATCAGAAGATTGGGATCTCTATCTGTCAGAATCATATTATGTCCATTGTCATCCAGACGATCAAGAATTTGAAATTGGATTCTTTGATAGTTTTAGTCGGTTTCCCTATAAAATGCAACGATTAAAAAGAGCCAGTCTCAACGAGGATTATGAGATCCTGGTGAGTACTCCGGCAGGAAATAGTCTTACCACTGAAATTGCAATTTCTGCTATTTACAACGAAAGGCTCGGGCGCGACAATGATCCAGATCTTTTGATGATCTCCTACTCGGCTATTTCCGGGTTAGTAAGGAGCTTCGGTCCGGAAAGTCAGGAGGTTATGGACGCCACAATTAGGTTAGATACAGAAATCAGCCGACTTTTACATGTTCTGGAAGATCAGGTAGGAAAAGAAAACGTTTTGGTCTTCTTTACTGCTACGCACGGGAGTAGTTGGAATGTTGATTATGCTGCCAGCAGGGGATTACCTGCCGGCCGGTTCAGGTCGCGAAACGCGATAGCCCTGACTAATTCCTACCTAAGTGCCATATATGGGGAAAACCAATGGCTTGAGAGCTACATGAATCAACAACTATATCTGGATCAATCTTTGGTAGATCAGAATCAGATATCTCTTCCTGAAATCCAGGAGAAAGCAGCCAGATTTTTAAATCAATTTGGTGGAATAGCCAGTGCCTTGCCTGCGGATCGCATGATTAATACATCGATATTAAATCCTGATGGGTCTATTATCCAAAATAGTTTTTACCCCAGCAGATCAGGCGATATTTCTATTATTTTAAAACCCGGCTGGATAGAGGACGGCGAACAGGTAGCCGATTTCCACTCTATTTATCCCTATGACACGAGGATTCCACTAATCTGGTGGGGCATGGACATTTCACATAAAGAAATTCAGGAAAAGACTTGTATTCAGGATATTGCCGCTACCCTCATTCAAATTTTGAGATTAACATACCCTATGACTGGGACAGGATCATCATTATTCCACTTGTTGCAAAATCAATAATCCAAAAGTGATATTACTCAGACTACTGATTGCATCAACTATTTGTCTGGCGGGGAGTTTCTGCTCTCTTAGCTATGCACAAGTACCAGAGCCTGCATGGATTTATTTTACTGATAAGGGAGAAGTAGACTTTACGGCTGAGGAGTATTTTACTGCATTTGCTCTTGAACGCCGCATTGCTTTAGGTCTAAACCCGATTGACATTACAGATATACCAGTCCACCAGGATTATTTGACAATAGTTTCCCGGTTTTCCTCTGAATTATGCGGTTCCTCCAGATGGCTAAATGCTGCCCTGGTGTTAACTACTGATGATCAGCTGTATGAAATAAAGAACCTACCCTTTGTCTATGATGTAAGACCGTCCAACATCATCAAAACGATTCAGGCTGAAACAATCCTGCCACAGCCCAATGGGACTGAATGGGAATTGGCAGAGCAACAATTAGCCTGGCATGAAGCAGATTTATTTAAAAAAAATAATCTAAGTGGAAAGGGTATTCGTATTGCTGTACTTGATGGAGGATTCCCTGGGGTTGATACACATCCTGCTTTTGACCACCTGCACCATAATAATCAAATTATCAGCACCTGGGATTTTGCACGTAAATCCCCCGATGTGTACAAATTCAATGCTCATGGAACGGCTGTGCTGTCCTGTATTACAGGATTTGCTGGAGATCAGCCTGTAGGCATGGCGCCGGATGCAGAATTTCTTCTGGCCAGAACAGAACTATCAGGGGAACCATGGAAAGAAGAGTTATATTGGATTCAGGCAGCTGAATGGGCTGATAAATTGGGAGCACATATTATTAGCTCCTCCCTTGGCTATACTTATCACAGATATTTTATTAGTGACTTGTCAGGAAGGGATACTCCGGTAGCTCTTGCGGCAAATATTGCTGCACGTAAGGGAATATTAGTGATCAACTGCATAGGTAATGATGGAAATAAGAATTGGAAATATGCTGTAACTCCTGCAGATGCTGATAGCGTTTTAAGCGTTGGCGGAATTAATCCAGACACCGGTATCCATATAGAATTCAGCTCCTTCGGGCCAAATATGTCAGGAGATATGAAACCAAACGTTGTAGCATCAGGAAAAGTCATGGCAGCAAGCCCTAAAAAATGGAAGACTGCCTATGGAACATCCTTTTCGGCTCCACTTATTGCCGGTTTTGCAGCCTGTGCCTGGCAGTTAAATCCATCATTTAGTAACATGGATATCTTTAATCTGATTCAGAATTCCGGCCACTTATATCCCTATTACGATTTTGCTCATGGATACGGGATTCCCAAAGCCTCAAAAATTCTATCCGAAGAAGCCCCGGGTAAAATTCAATCGGAAAATAATCTCATTGTTAATCTCAAACCCGGGCAAATAGAAATTGAAATTGCTGAAAGCGGGGATGCTCTGAAAGGCGCAAGCCAATATCTTTATTTCAACCTTAGAGATGGTAAAAACAATATAGTGAGGTATGGGATATATCAAATCCAAGGTGGACTTCCCGTAATTATTGAATTTAAGGAATCTGAGAATATCAAAAGTTGCTATTTGAGAACAGATACATCCTATCAAATATTTAAACTCTAAAACTGATGTATAAGAAATCCTATCCTCATATATTAATATTAATACTACTGCTTTCATCAGGTATGGCTTCAGCCCAACAGTTAATAATGGAAGAAATAGTTGAGCCCTCACCTGGGAATTCTCAAGTCGGTCCGAATAAAAGGCATTTCATTGAAACGAGGCTTTTTTACGGCTTTTTGAATAAATGGGAAGATAAATCATATCCGGTTAAATTCCTTGGTAGCGGTGAATTTGAAGCACTTGTACGTTACAAATTGAAAATTAATCCAATGCTTAGTACCGGGGGGAGTTTGGCATATCTTAACCAGGTCTATATTTCAAATCATATAAACATCCATGATACACTATCCAGTGATCGTGATTTATTCAAAATCAATTCAATTAAGTCTGCAATCTTTTTACGTCTTAATATTGATCCCAAAAGAGGGAATTATCTCGGGAAATACATAGAAGCAGGTGTGTATGGCAGTTGGTCTTATTCTCTTAAAAGAGAAATAACCAACAATTATGACGAAAGCAATGAATTGGGGATCAGGAAATCTAAAGAGATTCTGTCCGGACTTGATTATTTGAACCGGATCCAATACGGGACTTATGTCAGTCTGGGTTTCGGGAATTACGAAATATCGTACAGACACAGGATGAGCTGGATATTTAATAAATATGCATATCCTACAGACCCAAGAATAGATTATAGCCTTAGCCACTTTCCAAGTAACACCCTGGGCTTGTCGGTCAGGATTGGCTCTTAAATGATCTTTTAACTTCACCAAGCCTGGAAAGAAATTCCGGGGTCTTTTCAAGAGCATTTCCAACCACTATAAGGTCGGCACCTGCGGAGTAAGCTTCGGATGCCTGTTCGGCAGAGCGGATTCCTCCCCCAACTATCAAGGGGATACTTGTTTCTTCAGATACCGCCCTAATCATTGCAGGAGAAACAGGGAATTTTGCGCCACTCCCGGCATCCATATAGATTAGCTTCAAGCCTAACAACTCACCGGCAATAGCTGTAGCCACTGCCAAATCCGGTTTATCAGAGGGTAAAGGAACAGTATTACTGACATATTCAACAGCAGTATGTACACCGCCATCAACAATCATATAAGCAGTTGGGATAACTTCCAGGCCACTGCTCTTTATGAAAGGTGCCATGATTACATGGTTTCCTATCAGATATTCTGGATTCCTTCCAGAAATCAATGACAAAAGTAGAATTGAGTCGGCGGATGAACAAACTTGCAGAATGCCACCTGGAAAAAGAACTACTGGTAGAACTGTGAGAGATTTAATCTGATTAACCAACTTTTCAATTCCCTTGAATATTAAACTTCCTCCTACAAAAATAAAATCAACGCTGCAATTTTCGGCCTGTTCAACAATAGCAGGCAACTCGGATTCCGAATATTTATCTGGATCCAGCAATAAGGCCAAGCCTTTATTATTTTGATTAAATTTCTGAAAATCAGGTAAAATCATGGCTATATAATTTATATCCAGGTAAAACTTTCCATCAAAACTTCAATATCTTCTCGCAAAAAATCGACTAAGGGAGCCAAAGAATCCCTATTAGGTTCACAATCGAAATATAAGGCTCCTCTTAAGAAATTGGAAACACTGTCTGTAATATAGAACTGTAAAGCTGTGGCAGTATTCCCTTTTATATCAAACAAGACCCCAAAAACAGATGTTTCCGGACTAATAAATTCTTCTTGGTTTATCGCATCAGCTTTGACAATATGCTTATATACGAAAGCATGGGAGTCTTCGATTAGTTTTCCAAGACTCTCCTCAACTGGCTTATAGGTAAGATAAAGGTGGGCTCTAAATCTGGGAAAGTCGATATTAAGCCAATTTTCTGTATTTTCTCCAGGAATAGTTGACCCTTTATATTTACTGATTACAGCATATTCAGGATAGAGAAAACTAAAAGGGTAGTGCTGAACTAAATTCTTGTAATGTTTCTCGGGCAAATCAATCCTGTAATAGCCCCTTGGTCTGGGAACAGGATTTGAATGACAAGCCACCAGGAGACAAGCAATTGTTGCTAATAACAGATAGATTAAAGTTTTACTCTTCATTATCCGATTTTGGCAAATTAACCTGGATCTTTGCAATTCGTCTTTGATCAACTTCCTGCACCTTAAATGTAAATCCCACAAATTCAATTACTTCTCCTTTTTCGGGTATTTCTCCCTTCAATTCCAGAATCAATCCTGCCAATGTCTCCGCCTCTCCCCTAACGATATCAAACAGATCATCTGGCAATTCAAGAATTTTGCTAAAATCGTGAAGAAGGACCTTGCCTTCAAACACATAAGTTCTATCATCCAGTCGTGTATACAGCACTTCCTCCTCATCTGACTCATCACTTATCTCTCCAACAATCTCTTCCAGGATATCCTCCATTGTAACTAATCCAGAAGTTCCTCCATACTCATCAACAACGATGGCCAGGTGCATTTTATTCTTTTGAAACTCCTCCAGCAGTTCATTAATCTTTTTATTCACCGGCACAAAATATGGCGGCCGGATAAGAGATTGCCATCTGAAGGAATCACTCTTATGAAAATGAGGTAGAAGATCTTTAATAAATAAGATACCCTTGATGTTATCCAGATCATCGATAAAAATGGGCAATCTGGAAAAACCTGAGCTTAGAAGTACATTTAAAAGATCTCTAAATCGTGTTTGAATATCTACAGCAACAATATCTACCCTTGAATTCATGATTTCCTTGACATCGATATTGCCAAATTTGACAATTCCTTTAAGTATCCTTTCCTCATCTTCCAGTTCCTCCCCAGTAAGTTCCAGAGCATGGGATAACTCATCCATACTTATATTGGCCTTAGCATCCTTCAGTCGCTTCTGAACAAGAGATGTCATCCGGATCAGAATTCTGGCAAAAGGCCTGAATATCAATTCAAGCGTTTTCAGCGGGACGGCCATAAATAAGGCAAAACGGACGCTATACCTGGATGCATACACTTTGGGAATAACCTCTCCGATCAGAAGAATAAAAAAAGTAATTAAAACGATTTGGATAACAAAGCCCAACACTGCATTTGAGCTAAAATCCACAATTTCATTAATGACCCAGGTAGATAATATTACAATCCCAATATTGACAAAATTGTTAGTTATCAATATAGTTGCCAGAAGCTTATCAGGATGGGAAGCTAGTTCCATGGCAGTCCTTGGCCCCCGGCCCTTTTTCAGTCTGATTTCCTCATGATCACGTGGGCCCAGTGCAAAAAAAGCAACCTCAGAACCTGAAATTAGAGCAGAAGCAATCAACAAGAGCACAATAATCAGCATACCAACCAATATAGTCAGTGTGAGTGGGTAAAATTGAATTTGTCCGACAATCATGATTGTATACCTGGCGAATATTTGTTTGGTGCTTGCTTCCGCTCAGAAAGCTAGAAGGGGAGATCGTCCTCTTCTGTAGATTCTTCTGAAAATTCCGGCTTCTCCACTTTGGCAGTATCAGTACTACCTGAATTACCAGCCGGTGATTGACCACTGTTTGGCTCATCACTTTTTCTCCCAAGCAACTGAATAGTATTTGCTACTATTTCACTAGTATAGCGTTTGTTGCCTTCCTTATCCTCCCACGAACGATTAGTGATTTTGCCTTCAATATATAATTGACGACCTTTTGTAATATATTTTTCTGCCAAATCGGCAAGATGTCTCCAGGCGACAATATTGTGCCACTCGGTCTGACTCACTTTCTCTCCATTTTTATTCTTATATACTTCAGTGGTAGCCAGGCTAAAACTGGCAACTGAAGCACCACCTTCCAGGTAACGAACCTCAGGATCTTTACCAACATTACCGACTAAAATTGCTTTATTAATAGACATACAATATGATTTTTAAATTAAAACTAAAATTACTAAAATTCCATAAATACCAAAAACATCATAGTTGATCTACATCTCACTAAATAAAACCAGAAAGACCAGGTTTCCATATTATATTCATTAAGCTTGTCTTTTTTTTATAGACGAGAGGAATGCCTGATAATGGAAAATAAATCATCATAAACTGACAATTATTGTAGCTATTTTTAAAAATTTGTTAGTTTTTCATGTAATTTCCAGAGCGTAACTAACTGTATTGATGCAACATGAAGAAGTTTTACATTTAAATGATTTTTTTTATTTCACTTTTTTAGTTTTATCAGGAAAACACCTATATTTGCACACCAAATGTAATTAGTTGATAATTAAAGATTTTAATGTAATGACCAAAGCAGACATCGTAAACGAAATTTCCAAAAACACTGGGATTGAGAAGGTAACTGTTCAGAAAACAGTTGAAGCTTTTATGGGAACCGTTAAAGGTTCACTTGTAAACGGTAAAAATGTGTATCTAAGAGGATTCGGAAGTTTTATTGTAAAGAAAAGAGCCGAAAAAACAGCTCGAAATATTTCTAAGAATACAACCATTATTATTCCTGAGCATTTTATCCCTTCATTTAAGCCTGCAAAGAGCTTTGTTAGTAAGGTTAAAAGCCAGGTAAAATAGGTTACTTATTAATAAAATTATAACCTTTTTATAATATGCCGAGCGGTAAAAAAAGGAAAAGACATAAGATGGCGACTCATAAGCGTAAGAAAAGGCTTAGGAAGAATCGTCATAAGAAGAAGAAGTAATTCTTTGTGTTTGAATTGAATTTTGTATGAACCTAAAGAGAAGTTTCTCTTTAGGTTCATACTTATTAGAATGGTTGATGAAGTTGAATAAAGTCAAATACTTCTCGAATTTGTGATCAGTGAACTGATAATAGATGCCAAGCCGAAGGAAATTGCCATAGCTTTACTTCAGGACAAACGTCTGGTTGAACTCAACAAGGAAAAATCCAATATTAAGTTTTCTGTAGGCGACATTTATCTGGGAAAAGTCAAAAAGATAATGCCCGGATTGAATGCTGCATTTGTTGATGTTGGCTATGAAAAAGATGCCTTTCTGCACTATCTGGATCTTGGTCCACAGTTTCAGTCTTTGCAAAAATATCTGAGACTTTGGAAAAATCGGAAAGCACGATTACCTTCTCTCGACCGGTTTAAGCCTGAAAAAGACATTGACAAGCATGGGAAAATAACCCATCTGTTAAAGGCGGGGCAGGAAATATTTGTTCAGATTGCCAAGGAACCAATATCTTCTAAAGGCCCCAGACTCACCAGCGAAATTTCTATTGCCGGACGAAACCTGGTATTGATCCCTTTTTCCGACAAGGTATCGGTTTCAACAAAGATTCACTCCGATGAAGAACGAAACCGTTTGAAGCGTCTCGTTCAAAGTATCAAACCAAAAAATTATGGAGTCATTGTTAGAACAGTGGCTAAAGACCGTAAAGTAGCCCTTCTCGATGCAGAATTGCGAACCCTGGTTGAAAGGTGGGAATCAGCATTTAAAGAAATCAATACTGTGACGGCTCCCAGTTTAGTATTGGGTGAATTAAACCGGACATCAACAATACTGCGTGACCTGCTGAACAGTTCATTCAACAGCATCCATATCAATGATATATCCTTGTTCAGAGAAATTAAGGATTACATTGGTACAATAGCTCCTGAAAAACAAAAAATTGTTAAGCATTACAGCGGTAGAGCTCCCATTTTTAATCATTTTGATATTGACAAACAGATTAAAGGTTTGTTTGGCAAAACTGTTTCCTTCAAGAGTGGAGCCTATTTGATTATTGAGCATACTGAAGCATTGCATGTAATTGATGTAAATAGCGGCAATAGATCTCAACATCAAAATAGTCAGGAAACAAACGCCCTTGAGGTTAACAGTGCAGCTGCTGAAGAAATAGCCAGACAATTACGTCTCCGGGATATGGGGGGTATTATCGTAGTCGATTTCATTGACATGACTGCTGCCGAAAACCGGAAGAAAGTCTATGAGAAAATGAAAGAAGCTATGGGGAAAGATCGGGCGAAGCACAACATTTTACCTCTTAGTAAATTTGGTCTGATGCAAATCACCAGGCAAAGGGTGCGGCCGGAAATGGAGATTCAGATTATGGAAACCTGTCCTTCTTGCGGAGGCTCAGGAGAAGTTTCACCAAGTATCCTGCTAATAGATCAGATTCTCAACCAATATCAGTATATCCTCAAGAAATATAATAAGCCCTACCTTACTCTTAGGGTACATCCATACGTTGCTGCCTTTTTAGTCCAAGGCAGATTGTCGATCCAGATAAAGTGGTTTTTTAAGTTCAGGCACAGACTAAGAATTGATCCCGATTCAAATATCGGAATGATCAATTTCGAATTTATTGATCAAAGAGGTGATAAGATTATTGTCTAAATGAACCAGCTTAATCACTTAGTGGTCATTAACAATAAATTCGATTCTTTAACAGTAATTAAGCTTAACTGCAGGGCTAATCATATTAGTATCAATATATTTGCATCCAAGAAACATTTAATCTCACGGGTATGAAACGTTATTTATCATTCATCTTCATTTTATTAATAACTGGGGTTTTTGCTCAGGCTCAGATTCTTGAACCTATTCAATGGTCCTTTTCAAGTAAGAAGATAAGTGAAAAGCAAGTTGAGCTTATTTTCACAGCTACAATTGATAATAACTGGCATTTATACTCTCTGGATGTACCGCCGGGAGGGCCTTTACCAACAGTCTTCACTATTGAGCCTTCAGATTATTACTCTCTTTCAGAATCGATGAAAGAATCCCCGGAACCAGAGGAAAGTTATGATGAAATATTCGAATTGGATGTTAAGCTTCACTCATTTGAGGCCATTTTTACCCAAACGGTCGATGTGCTTACAGATGAACCATTCATTTTGACTGGGATAGTTGAGTACCAGGCTTGTGATGATGAACAGTGTATTGTTGGAGACTCCGAATTCGATTTCACCTTTAACTCTGTAGATGACGGAAAAGATTCCAAGGCTGCCGGAATTGATTTAAAAGACAAGACTAATGATTCTTCCTCCGACCGCTCAGGCACAAAATCATTATGGGCCCTGTTTTTAATGGCATTTGTGGCTGGATTGATCGCCATATTAACTCCCTGCGTATTTCCAATGATTCCTATGACGGTTTCCTTTTTTATGCATGGAGGTAAGAGCAAAAGAAAATCTCTCTTCGAAGCTATGTTCTTCGGCATTTCCATAATTGCGATATATACAGTAATCGGTACAATAGTGGCAATTGTTTTTGGCCCTGGTGTAGCCAATTTTATCAGTACACACTGGATTCCTAATGTATTATTCTTCCTGATATTTGTATTTTTTGCCTTCTGGTTTTTCGGGATGTTTGAAATTAACCTGCCCAACTGGATGGTTTCAAAATCGGATAAGCAGGTAGACAAAGGTGGATTTGGTGGACCATTCTTCATGGCCTTTACCCTTGTTCTCGTATCTTTTTCCTGTACTGGTCCTCTTGTTGGAACAATCCTCGTGGAAACGGCAGGTGGAGCACTGGTTGAGCCAATTATTGGCATGCTGGGTTTCTCCCTGGCCTTCGCCTTACCATTTACTGTATTCGCCATTTTCCCATCATGGTTGAGCAACCTGCCAAAATCAGGCGGTTGGCTTAATGCTGTTAAAGTAGTTCTTGGCTTCCTGGAATTGGCATTAGGACTCAAATTCCTGAGTATAGCTGATCAAACTTATCACTGGGGTATCCTTGACAGGGAAGTTTATCTGGCTCTTTGGATAATAATCTTTGCCCTGTTGGGATTCTATCTATTGGGTAAAATTAAATTCAAGCACGACTCTCCAGTATCGCATGTTAGTGTTCCAAGGCTCATGTTGAGTATTGTAACTTTTTCTTTTGTAATTTACATGTTGCCAGGTATGTTCGGTGCTCCTTTAAAAGCTCTCTCAGGGTATCTGCCACCCATGACAACCCATGATTTTGATCTAAATGAAATCATCCGGGACAATAGTGGAACCGGAATTATTTCGAATGGTCCGGAAAATTCTATTTGTGAGAAGCCAAAATATTCCGATCGGCTGCACCTCCCTCATGGACTGGAAGGATATTTTGATTACGAACAGGGTTTGGTCTGTGCCAAAAATCAGAACAAACCCGTTTTCATAGATTTTACAGGTCATGGCTGTGTTAACTGCCGGCAAATGGAAGACCGTGTATGGGGAGATCCCCGCATTTTGAAAAGGCTCAGGGAAGAATATGTGATCATAGCACTCTATGTGGATGATAAAAGTATCAAGTTGGATGAATCGGAATGGGTGACTTCAAGTTATGATGGGAAAGTCAAGAAAACACTCGGAAAAAAATATCAGGATTTCCAGATTACTCGATTCAATCAAAATTCGCAACCATTATATGCACTATTAGATTCTGATGGAGAACTTCTGGTGCCTACCAGGTCATACAATCTTGACATTGATGGATTTATAGAATTTCTTGATTCTGGAGTTGAAACTTATCGTGGTAAAACTGTTAAGATATCGGGATTTTAGAATTACTCCCTTATAACTGCATCACCTTCTTCTTCCAATGGCTGGTAATACGATGATGGGCTTGAAATTTTAGGACCAGCATTCAGTTTATTCCAGATTTTGTCGATTTGGTCAATTGTTTCTTTATTCATTAAAACCGGATTTGGCCAATCCCTGGTAAAACCATCGAACTTTTTGGTTTTTCTGGTAGCATCGATAAAAAGTTTTCCTTTGCTCTCTTCTTCCGGTTTTGCAGTAATCCAGGCATCCCGTGAAGGATCAGTGTGATTTCCAACGATCCATACCAGTTGGTATAGATCACTCACATTTACAGTGTCATCAACAAAAATCCAGAAAGGAATATTCTCGAG
>JAUVKA010000074.1 GCA_030592205.1 Bacteroidota bacterium
ACACCCTTCCTGGCACCTAGCTGATCAATGTCTAACAGCCTGATTATCAGGATTGACAAAATAACACCTAATAGCCCGGACAAGCCACTAACGGGTACGAGAAAACTGATAATGATAAGCAATATACCAAAAACCGGGTGGTCGGAAAAGAATACTTGCGAATAGGAATTCCTTACCCCGACAAGAAGGGTTACAGTTTGCTCCCTGGTTTTGGCCCAATCTATCATATTACTCCTTTGGTTTTAGAAAATCAGGAATAATTTCAGCCCTCTTCAGATCCTCCAAACCTTCTTTCCTTTTAATAATGTGTGTATTGCCATCCCGGTCCAGCAGCACCACATTTGGCCTATAAGTAATAAACTGCATCCACTGTGTCATATTATATGCACCCACTCTGGGTACAACAACCGGATCACCTTTTTTGAGTAAGGGAAAGGACAGATTTTGCCGTATTACATCTATATTCATGCAAAGGGGGCCATATAAAGTGGTTTCTTCGGCATAATCAGATACTTCACACCCCGGATGCACCTCATGATCATACCAAAATGAAGTGAAGAGAATATTTACACCAAAATCCAAAACTGTAGCCCGTCTTCCGTCAGTTAAGCGCTTTGTAGCCAGAACAGATCCCAAAAGATATCCTGAATCATCAATCATGGCTCTTCCTGTTTCCAGAATCAGAACCGGGAGTTCATTTTGTTGGAATCCCGCACTCATAATAGCAAAACTGATGGCATCGGCATATTCATTGAATCCCGGATTGGTGTCGGAAGCAGAATGATAAGCTCCCTTCAGTGTATTCATGGAAGTAAATCCTCCTCCCATATCAATATATTTAATCTTTTTTCCAAGATTTTTCTCTGCCCGGAGCGCCAATTCAGCCAGTTTCTTTGCAGCCATGGCATACGCTTGGGTGCTCATTACATAGGTGCCAATATGAGTATGTAATCCAACTAATTCCAGGAATTCCTGTTGCGCAATCTTTTTGAGAGCTTCCCAGGCTTCGCCATTTTCATAATTAAAGCCAAAACGATCCCATTTAGGGTATATCCCGGTATCCATATTTACCCTGATAGCTACTTTCGCCTTCATTTTGAGTTCCTCGGTAAGCTCGATAAGAGTGTACATCTCATCAAAATGATCAAGATGAATATAGGCACCGTCGCGGACAGCCATTTCCAGATCATCACGACTTTTATCAGGGCCATTAAAGATTATCTGTTTGCCTGGTATACCATTTTCCCGGGCCTTGTTATACTCAAACCCGGAAACTACTTCTGCCCACGATCCTTCATCATGAAAGATCCGGCACACTGCATCCAGATAATTGGTTTTATAGGACCAGGCAAACTGTACTTTTGGGTATCGACTCTTAAAAGCCTGAAGAGCTTCCTGGTAGGTATCCCTGATAGTATTCTCAGTAATAAGAAACATGGGAGATCCATACTCCTCTTGCAAGCGTGCGATCGGAATATTGTTGATTTCTGTAATAGGCTCCAATGTTGGTTGAATACCAGATTTCCCGGGCATGCCAGGTTGAAAACGCTTAATAACGGGATATTCAAATTTTTTCTTCTCCATTTCAATTCTATTTTATCAATTCACCCCTGGTGCTTATATCTTCAAAGTCTTTAAAATTTGCAATCAAATCGTAGGAATAACGTACAAACATAGTTCCTACGCTAAATTCAGTATATGGTTCGACCGGCATTTCCATAGCAAGTTTTACCAGAGCCTCAGGGATGTTTTGTCCGGCACCTACGGCCAGGTAAACCCATGCAGGAATACGAGGATTGATCTCAATCAAATAAAGGTCGTCATTTTCTGTCCGGATAAGCTCAAGCTCCATCCCCCCCCGCCATTTCGTAGCTGAAATAATCCTATGTGTTAGTTCCAGCATATCAGTCCCGCCAATCGCTATTCCACCCCAGGCTTTCCCTTTATCCGTAATGTACTGTTTCCGAATGGGCACAGCTGCTACAGTGGTGCCATGGCCATCACCTAAGGCTATTACATTTACTTCTGTTCCACTAACAAATTCCTGTAGCACAACCGGTAAGCCCCATTTAGCACTAATTTTATAGAAGTAGCCTATAGCCTCCTCCTGGGTGCGGGCAATATATGCATCATAAAATTTCCCCTTAATCATCACTGGATAGGAAAGCTCTTTCATCACAGCCGGAATATCAGCTGCTGAAGAAACAGGAAAGCTCGCAGGAACCTTTACATTATACTTCTTACCGTACTCAGGAAGATTAGTTTTATGCCTTTCCTCAAACTGTTCCAGAGTGGGTAAAAATGTCTTAATCCCCATGGCAGCCAATTGATCTTGCATCTTGATCATGAGTAGCAGTTCAGAATCAAAATTTGGGATAAGAACATCAATTTTTTCTTTGCTGTTGATATAAGTAAGTCGGTCTATAACCGCTTTCATACCAACTGATGGATAAGGCATTGTATAAACGGCGTCAGTATGATCCGGCATATATATACCTGGTTCGAGCTGTTCATATGACAAACCGATAATACGGGGCTCGAATGAAACAGATTCAAGCAGTCCCCTTATCACCGGGATTCCGGGTCCGGGATTGTCTGTATTGTTCAAACCCGAAACAGCCACTGTTATTTTTGTCCTGCTATTCATTCTCAATAAGCCGTAAATTTCTTAACCGGGATTCAAAATCCAGAAAGCTTTTATCGAAAGTACTTGCTTCCACATCATACTCATTGATTACCAAAGTCCTTATCTCGTCCGGGGATCGACCCTCGGAAATCATTCTGAAATAAATGGAGCCCATGTCATTCAGGGAATACGACTCACCTGTTGTTGGATCAAAAAGAAACCCCGACTCATTAACTTTTAAATTAGGCTTAATCTTCATCATATTATATTAGATAAATTTTTGAACTCAGAATAGTTTGTGCTTTAGTAACAAAATGCAAGCCAGTTTTGTTTGAAAAAAACCATTCTCATTTTCTGTTAGACACAAACTACCGGAATAACTTGCTCACGACAAAAAGAAAGTTGTTAATTTACCAAAAAAAAGGGTGCCAGCTTAAGCCAACACCCTTCAATTTTTTGAGATCTTCTACAGTAAGTTTATCCTTCGGATTTTTCTTCCCCGGCTTTTTTATCATCCGTGGCTTCTTCCTTGGCCTTCTCTTCAACCTTTTCTTCTACTTTCTCTTCAACCTTCTCCTCAACCTTCTCCTCAGCCTTTTCTTCTACTTTCTCTTCAACCTTCTCCTCAACCTTCTCCTCAGCCTTTTCTTCAGGTTTCTCTTCAGGCTTCTTCTCCTCTTTAGTGGTTTCTTTCTCCTCTTTAGGTTCTTCAACAGCTGCTTCTTCAGCTACTGCCGGTACTTCCTCCGGAGCTTTTGCCACTTCTTCAGTTACCGCTTCAGCTACCTCTTCGGTGGTTTCTTCAACCTCCTCTTCAGCGGCAACTAAATCAGAACGCTTCTTGGCCAACTCTGCTGCCATAGATTCCCGAATTTTAGTTTCAGCGTCGAACCTGGATTTGGCTTCTGAATCTTGTTTGTTCTTAATTTTCTGAACAATTCCATTCAGTTCATTTTCCTTTTCGCTCATCCAGTCCTGAAACTTCTCTTCGGCCTGCTCTTCAGTCAGGGCGCCTTTTTCAACTCCCTTAAGCAAGTGGTTTTTGTACATAACACCTTTTTGCTGCAAGAGAGTACGAGCCGTATCTGAAGGCTGTGCTCCCTTTTGCAACCAATCAAGTGCTTTGTCGAAATCCAGTTCTACTGTAGCAGGATTTGTGACCGGATTGTACGAGCCAATTCGTTCAATAAACTTACCATCGCGTGGTGCCCTGCTATCCGCAACTACAATGTAGTAATACGGACGGGATTTTCTCCCGTGTCTAGCTAATCTAATTCTTACTGGCATTTTTTAATTTAATTTGATTACTGTGATTTTTTGTGGGTGCAAAGATAGGAGTAAATAATTCTCTTACAAAAGATTAATTTTCTTTTTAAAGAGTTTTGAACAGCTGACTAATTCAATCTCATTTATTGTAATTTTAAACTCCGGCTCACCCTTCAAAAGGCTGTTTGTTACCGGCTGATTTTCTGATATATACAAGATGAACGATTTTGTCCATTTACACCTTCATACTCAATACTCTATTTTGGATGGAGCTACCTCAATTCCAAAATTAATTGCCAGGGCTAAGCAGTTTAACATGTCCGCCATAGCTATTACCGACCATGGGAACATGTTCGGTGTCAAATACTTTTACGATGAAGCCAGGAAAGCAGGAATTAAACCTATTTTAGGCTGCGAGGTGTATTTGGCACCCAAAAGCCGGAAAGACAAGGATGACCGAAACAGGTATCACCTTATCCTGCTGGCACGTAATAAAACAGGCTACCATAACCTGATCAAGCTTGTATCCCTGGCCTATATTGAAGGATTCTATTATAAGCCCCGAATTGATTGGGCAATTCTTGAAAAATATCATGAGGGAATAATCGCCTGCTCTTCCTGCCTTGGCGGTGAGCTTCCAAAAGCAGCAATGATAAGTGAGGCTGAAGCTGAAACGATTCTTCTAAAATACAAAGGCTTGTTCGGATCAGACTATTATATTGAACTTCAGGATCACGGATATCCTGAGCAGAAAATAGTCAACCCAATACTAATCAAATTGGCACAAAAGCATGATGTCCCGCTTATTGCCACCAACGATGTTCATTATCTCATGAAGGAGGATGCAGAGGCTCAGGACATCCTGCTATGCCTACAAACAGGCAAGGACATCAAGGATGATAATCGCATGAAATTCACCGGGAATGAATACTTCAAATCGCCTGATGAAATGGCTGAGCTATTCTCGCACATCCCGGAAGCAATTGAAAATACCATTAAGCTTGCTGAAAAAATTGAAGACTATAAACTGGACCGCAAAATTCTACTCCCTGCATTTGAGCTTCCTGAGGGCTTTGACAATCAGGATGAATATCTTCGTCACCTGACTTATGAAGGGGCAAAAGAAAGATATGAGGAAATAACAGATGCCATTAAGGAGAGGCTTGATTATGAGCTGAATGTTGTTAAGGATATGGGGTTTGCCGGCTATTTCCTCATTGTTCAAGACCTAATACGTGCAGCACGAGAACAAGATGTATCCGTTGGCCCTGGAAGGGGATCAGCAGCAGGATCAGCAATAGCATATTGTACAGGAATAACAAATATCGATCCTATCGAATATAAACTCCTGTTCGAGAGATTCCTCAATCCCGAAAGAATATCCATGCCGGATATTGATATTGATTTTGATGAAGACGGCCGGGAAGATGTGATGAAATGGGTGGTTGAAAAATATGGAAAAGAAAGGGTTGCCCAAATCATAACTTTTGGTACCATGGCAGCCAAAATGGCCATCCGTGATGTAGCCAGAGTGATCAACCTTCCCCTCTCCGAAGCCAACCGCCTGTCGAAGATGGTTCCGGACGGACCTAAGATGGATCTCAAAAAAGCCTATAAAGAGGTACGTGCTCTTAAAACAGAAAGAAATGATGGTGATCCTGCTGTGATAAAAACTCTAAGTATGGCTGAAACCCTTGAAGGATCAGTACGACAATCAGGGATTCATGCCTGTGGAGTAATTATCGGCCCTGAAGACCTCATTGAACATATTCCCCTCAGCATTTCAAAAGAATCAGAACTATATATCAGTCAGTATGATGGAAAGCATATCGAAAACGTTGGTATGCTCAAGATGGATTTCCTTGGCTTAAAAACCCTCTCCATTATCAAAGATGCTGTAGAAAATGTAAAAATGTCCCGGCAGATCGATATTGATATCGAAAAAATATCTTATGAAGATCAGCTTACCTTTGAATTGTATCAGCGGGGCGACACAGTTGGAACTTTCCAGTTCGAATCACCGGGGATGCGCGGGTACCTGAAGGAGCTCAAACCCAACGTAATGGAGGACTTGTTTGCCATGAATGCCCTTTACAGGCCTGGTCCTATGGAGTTTATCCCACAATTTATTAAAAGAAAACACGGACTGGAGGAGGTCAAGTACCCTCACCCCTGGCTAGAAACAATTCTGAAAGACACCTACGGAATTATGGTGTATCAGGAACAGATTATGCAGGCTGCACAAATTCTTGGCGGCTTCTCATTGGGTAAAGCCGATATCCTCAGGAGAGCTATGGGCAAAAAGAAGATGGAAGCAATGGAGCATCAGAAAAAAGACTTCATTGCCGGAGCACAAACCAAGAATATTAGCTCAGAAAAGGCAGAGCAGGTTTTCGAAATCATGCAGGAATTTGCAAAATATGGGTTTAACCGATCTCATTCAGCTGCATATTCAGTGGTGGCTTTTCAAACCGCCTACCTGAAAGCAAACTACCCAGCCGAATATATGTCGGCCGTCCTGAGCAGAAATCTTAGTGATATAAAGAAGATTAAGACCTACATGGATGAGTGTAAAAGAATGGAGCTTGAGGTACTTGGTCCGGATGTAAATGAAAGTTTTCGCAAATTTACCGTCAATTCAGAAGGTAATATACGCTTTGGACTAGCCGCAATAAAAGGTGTTGGTGCAGGCGCTGTGGATGACATTGTAAGTGCCAGAAAAAAGGGAAAACCATTTATTAATATTTATGATTTTATTGAACGGATAAATCTTAAATCTATCAGCAAAAAGGTTCTGGAAGCTCTGGCTCTCAGCGGTGCACTGGATAATATTTCTTCTATCTCTCGTTGTCAGTACGTAGCCGAGGACGACAAGGGTTCTAGCTTCATAGAGAATCTTGTGAAATATGGAGTAAAAGTTCAGGAAGAAAAGAATGCTGCCCAACAAAGTCTGTTTGGAGGAATAGCCGCAGTAGATTTAGTGCAACCCCAGCCAACAACCTGCCCGGATTGGTCAAGCCTTAAGCAGTTGAACCTGGAAAAAGAGCTTGTAGGCATTTACCTGTCGGCCCATCCGCTCGATGATTATCAGCTCGAAATAAGTCATTTTTGCAACACCAACCTAACTGATCTTCAGGATCTTAACAAACTTAAAGGGAAGGAACTGCGAGTGGCAGGAATCGTAACTCTTGTGGAACATAAAACTACTAAAAACAATAAGCCTTACGGGCGTGTGACTTTAGAGGATTTCATTGATTCCATGAAAATGATGTTCTTCTCAAAAGATTATATGCAGTTTAAAAGCTATATGCAGGAAGGATACACATTACTTCTCAAAGGCAAAGTTGGTTCCAGACAATTTAATGAAGATGAACTGGAATTTAAGGTACAAGAAATCCATTTATTATCAGATGTAAAAGATACCTTGATCAAGTCTGTGCAGTTGCGTGTTTCAGCTGCCGATATTTCAGAAGAGTTTATTTCCGAACTCAGTAAAATGATTGAAAACAACAAAGGAAACACCACCCTGAAATTCCTGATATTCGATGCGAAAAATAAAATCTGGGTTGAGATGTTCAGTCGGAACAGCCAGGTGGAATTAAGCCGGAACTTTATAAATTATCTTGAAAACCAGAATTCCATCGAATATAAAATTGAATAATTCCGGTGGGCTCTGAGATTTTGTTTAGTTTTGCCGGCAAATTATTATTAATGAAAAATACTTTTTAAAATGACTATAGAAGTTACAGATGCCACCTTTGAAGATGCGATTACTAATGCCGGAAAACCAGCAATTGTTGACTTTTGGGCAGAATGGTGCGGCCCTTGTAGAATGCTGACTCCCATTGTCCATGAACTATCTGAACAATATGGGGATCAGGTTGTAGTTGCAAAAGTTGACGTTGACAGTAATCCACAAATTTCCTTGAAATTTGGAATCAGAAATATTCCAACTATTCTTTTTTTCAAAAATGGGGAGGTTGCCGACAAGCAGGTTGGAGTTGTTCCAAAAGGAGTACTGGCAGCAAAACTCGAGGCATTGATGTAAAATAATGAGCCTTTTTTTATTCTTAAGGCATTGGAATAATCCCTTGCCTTTTTTTGTATATAAGCTTTTGTGAAAAACCTTGCGGAAATAGAAGAGTTAGATTTATTCACCAATATTGAATTCATAGCGAAACAAGTGGTTGAAGGATTTATAACTGGATTGCACCGTAGTCCGTATCATGGTTTTTCAGTTGAATTTGCAGAACACCGCCATTATAATACAGGTGAATCAACCAAGCATATTGATTGGAAACTATATGCACGATCAGAAAAGCTCTTCGTAAAAAGATACGAGGAAGAAACCAACCTCAAGGCACATATTGTTATAGATAATTCAAGTTCTATGTTATTCCCTTATCCTGAAGGGAAACTACACAACAAGCTGTATTTTAGCATTTATTGTGCTGCTGCCCTTATCCGGATCCTCCGATTGCAAAGGGATGCCGTCGGCCTTAGTGTATTTACCAGGCAGATTGATCTCCGAACAGAGGCCAAACTTTCTGAAGTTCATGCCCAATTTCTTTATGGTGAGCTAGGCCGCTTGCTGGAGTCCTCCTCCAAGGGTAACGCGAAAACTATTCTCAACCAGACAACCAACACCAGTCAGGTTCTCCATACCCTTGCAGAAAGCCTCCCTACCCGCAGCCTGATTATAATTTTTACCGATATGTTTGAAGAAGCTAATGCTGAAGAGCTTTTTTCAGCCCTGCAGCATTTCAGATATAATAAACACGAGGTAATTCTTTTCCATGTGGTAGATCAACAATTGGAGGGAAGTTTTGATTATCCTTCAAGACCACACAAATTTATTGATATGGAAACCGGTGAAATCATGAGGCTTAATCCGGGCGATCTAAAAAAACAATATACTCGCATAACAGATGAATTTTTCAAAGAGATAAAACTGCGTTGTGGTCAATATAAAATTGATCTGGTCGAAGCTGATATTAGAAAAGATTTCAAGGAGGTATTGCTCCCTTTCCTGTTTAAACGCAGCAAATTATATTAATTGCCAAGGCTTGAGGCTTAAGGCCTTAGGCTTAAGTATAAGGCTGTGTTAAATGTAATAAGGGAATAAGTTTTACATATAAATACTTTTTTTGTAACCCTTTTCGTAACCTTTTTTGTCACTCGTCATTCGTCACTTCTTTCTTACAACAATGGACTAAAAATCCGTGCAACAGATTCCAGAACCTTATCCATTCTTGGCCGCTTCCTCCACTCCTCAATTTTGATCAAAAGAGAGCCGGAAATATCGTTAATAAAGTCTTTCTTCAGTATTTGGGCAGTTTCACCATCATAGATAAGTGCATTAACCTCGAAATCCTGACTGAAGCTCCTGATGTCCATATTGGCAGTACCAACAGATGCAAAAACATCATCAACAATCATCAATTTACTATGAGTAAAGCCTTTGACGAAAAAGTAAATCATAACACCAGCCTCGAGTAATTCTTCCATATAAGATCGACTTCCACGACCCACAACCCAGGAGTCGTTTTTATCAGGAAGAAGTATCCGCACATCCACTCCGCTCAAGGCGGCTGTTTTCAGGGCCGTCATTATACTCTCATTGGGAAGAAAATAAGGCGTAGAAATATAAACATACCTCTCAGCAGTAGCGATAGCTGAAAAATAAGCTTGCATGATACTATGCCAGTCGGAATCCGGCCCGGAGGACACTACCTGCACCAAAAGATTATTTCCAATGTCATTAGGCGGAAAATAACTCTCTTCGATTACAAGAGAACCGCTAACAAACCTCCAATCCATAAGAAAAACCGCTTGTAGGCTTTGTACAGCTTCTCCTTGAATTTTAATAAATGTATCCCTCCACATGTTGTTTGAATCCAGCCCACGGAGATAACGATCAGCAATATTAAGACCTCCAACAAAGCCCACCTTACCATCAACAACTACTATTTTTCTATGCAATCTGTAGTTCACCTTATTGGCGAAAGCATACACCCGCACCGGCATGAAGCTAAGCACCCCAGCACCAGCAGTTGTCAATTCCCTAATATATTTCCTGGGTAATGACCAGCTACCAACATCATCGTAAATAAGGTTCAGTTTCACTCCCTCCCTGGCCTTTCGAACAAGCAGATCTTTGATCCTGTTCCCGATGGAATCATCTTCAATTATATAAAACTCCAGGTGGATATGATCCCGGGCATTTCCCATTTCGTGTATAATAGAATCAAAAGTTTTCTTCCCGTTATTCAATACTCCAACCTGGTTTTTCTGCGTTATCAGAGCTTTACTGTTCTGCAGCAGCAATTTCATCATATTTCGCTTCGACACCAGGCGCTCGTCCTTAATGAACTTTTTGTCATTGAGCTGTATCATCTGCTCCCGGGTTAGTTCGTCAAGACTCAGATGGTCAGATATCCCCTTTCGAGAAAAAAACTTTTTTTTATGCATTGATCGTCCGAGGTACAAATAGAGAATAATCCCAATAACGGGTAATAGCACCAAAACCAAGGACCAGGAAATAGTTTTAGTTGGATCTTTATTCTCTAGAACGATTACAACAATCATGAAAATGATCGAAGCTAGAAAGGTAATATCCAATGCGATCCAAATCCAATTCTCCCCTTGAAAAATATAAAATATACGAGCGGGCATAATTCGAAAGCTTGGAGGAAATTTACAAATTTATTCCTAGTTCTGAAATTAGGAGCACATCAATGTTTGGAAATTAGTCAAGTGGGGAAAAATAATCTTTTTCTCCTTAATCTAAAATTAGTTTATTTTGTTAAACAATAACACACTTTAGCGAATGGATTACTCTTTAGGAACAATTCTACTTGCCTTCGGGCTTTCTTTGTTTGCCGGATTAAGTACTGGTATTGGGAGTGCCATGGCCTTTTTTACAAATAGGACCAGCACAAAATTCCTTTCGATGTCGCTCGGATTTTCTGCCGGTGTAATGATCTACGTTTCTTTTGTAGAGCTTTTCCCACAGGCCATCCAGACCTTATCAGGTGAGTATGGTGAAAACAAGGGAGGGTGGGTTACTCTGGCAGGATTTTTTGGCGGAATATTTTTGATTGGGATTATTGATAAATTGATCCCCAGTATAGACAACCCGCATGAAATCAAGAAGATAGAGGACATGAACAAAAAACCTCAGTCCGGATCTGACAAATTGATGCGAGTAGGTTTATTCACGGCTCTGGCTATTGCCATTCATAATTTTCCTGAGGGTATGGCATCTTTTACTGCAACCCTGATCGATCCAAGCCTCGGAATTGCAATTGCTATAGCAGTTGCCATTCACAATATCCCTGAAGGAATAGCTGTATCCATTCCTATATACTATGCCACCGGGAATAGAAAGAAAGCATTCTGGTTGTCATTCCTTTCAGGTTTGGCCGAACCGATTGGGGCACTCGCTGTTTGGTTGATCCTCATGCCTTTCATGTCTGCAGCATTGATGGGTATAATATTCTCTATGATTGCCGGAATTATGGTTTTCATCTCGCTCGACGAGCTATTGCCCGCTGCAGAGGAATATGGAGAACATCATCTTTCCATCTATGGACTTATTGCCGGTATGGCTGTTATGGCTTTCA
>JAUVKA010000135.1 GCA_030592205.1 Bacteroidota bacterium
ATGGCTGGTTCCATACTGGTGACATTGGAACCTTTGTAGACGGGGAATTCTTGAAGATCACAGACCGTAAAAAAGAAATGTTCAAAAATTCCGGTGGAAAATATGTTGCCCCACAAATGATCGAAAACAAGTTAAAAGAATCCTTCTTCATTGAACAATTGATGGTGATCGGAGAAAACCAGAAATTCACTTCAGCCCTGATTATCCCTAACTTTAGATTCCTGCATGACTACTGTGCAAAAAAAGGCTATCACTACGTTAATAATGAGGAATTAATAAATAAACCTAAAATCATTGCCCGCTATCAGAAGGAAATCAATTTAGCTAATAAAGCACTTGCTCCTCATGAGCAAATTAAACGTTTCAGACTGGTTCCCGACGAATGGTCACCAGCTAATGGTGAATTATCGCCAACCATGAAGCTAAAACGTAAAGTACTCTATAAAAAATACGACAAGATTATCAATGAGATTTTCTCGATGAGTAAATAATAAGAAAACGAAAATTTCCAGGCGTGCCGCTCCATGGGCGCATTACATCGAAAGTGTAGTGCGCCCTTTTTGTATCGAACTCAGCCATAGAAGAAAAAATGTGATACACCCGTTAATCAACAACAGTTCAAAGCTGAATACATACCCACCGAACCATCTTGCGGAATATACCTGAAGGAGGTAGGTAATAGAAGGTGCAACAATAGCAATAAGAGGTACTATTCTGTCGCGAATATTAAACTTGGTAAAAAGGCCAAAAGCAAATAATCCCAACAATGGTCCATAAGTGAAGCCTGCCAGGGTAAAAAGAGTATCAATTATACTTCGGTTGTTTAGTGCTCTGAATAACAAAATTACTGCAAGCAATACTATTGATAGTATGAAATGTACACGGTAGCGGGTCCTTTTGATTTCTTTCTCAGGCGCATTCTCCTTTCCTAAAATATCAACAGTGATAGAAGTAGTAAGGGATGTAAGGGCCGAATCAGCGCTGGAGAAAGCGGCTGCAATCAAGCCAATCAGAAAAACAAGTCCTACTATTGCAGGAAGACCCGACTGAGTAGCCACCATTGGGAAAAGATTATCGGATATTTCTGGAATAACAAGCCCCGCTTTAGCAACAAAAAGTATCAGACTCCCACCAAGGATTAGAAATAAAAGATTTACAGGTACCAGCGCAAGACTGAACCAGATCATATTTTTTTTGGCATCTTTAAGATTTTTGCAACTAAGATTCTTTTGCATCATGTCCTGATCCAAACCGGTCATGGTTAATGTGATAAAAGCACCTCCAATAAAATATTTGATAAAATGGCTTCGATCACCAGCAAAATCGCTAAAAACCCAAACTTTACCCGAACCATCATTTCCAATAGCACGAAAAAGATCCGGGATGGAAAGACCCAATTCCCGACCAATAAAAACCAGGGTTAAGGCCAGAGCACTCAACATAAAAAAGGTCTGTAAAGTATCTGTCCAGATGATAGTTTTGATCCCCCCCTGATAGGTATAAAGAAATATTAGTCCTATAATAATCAGCACCGTGGCTAAAAAAGGGACTCCCAAGGCATCGAAAACAGTAAACTGGAGTACGGTAGCAACAATATACAATCGTGCCGAAGCTCCTATTATCCTGGATATCAGAAAGAATACCGAACCTGTTTTATATGACCAAAACCCAAATCTTCTTTTAAGGTATCCATATATTGATATCAGATTAAGTCGATAATAAAGAGGAAGAAGTATTAGAATAATAAGCAGATATCCCACCAAATAGCCTAATACCATTTGCATATAAGCAAACTGACTGGTCATTACCCATCCGGGAACACTAATAAAAGTAACACCAGAAAGTGAGGCTCCGATCATACCAAAAGCTACTACGAACCAGGGAGATTTCCGGTTGCCAATAAAGAAGGAAGCGCTATCAGCTTTCCTGCTTGTAAGCCTGGAGATTAGCAAAAGAAAAGTAAAATAGCCGGCAACAACCAGTAGAACGGCATAAGGCTTCATGGGCATTTAATATTTAGGAGCAGTGCAAGGTTACAAAAACAAATAGACAGAAAAAAATTGTGTTTACTTGATACAGGTGTTAAATTTGTACCTTGTTTTTGCTTTTATGGATCATAATCAATATACATCAAGACTGCTGGAAAAAGCAGTGAGTGAGTTTGCTAAACTGCCAGGGATCGGAAGGAAAACAGCATTACGCCTGGTTCTTCATCTTTTGAAACAGGCACCTGAAGAAGTTGAAATGTTTACAGAAAGTATTCGTGTGATGCAGAATGAAATACACCACTGTAAAACATGCCATAATATATCTGACCAGGAAATCTGTTCCATTTGCAGCACCCCTACCCGGGAAAGCAAAATTCTTTGTGTAGTGGAAAATATCCGTGATGTTATGGCCGTTGAATCAACAAGGCAGTTTAATGGACTCTACCATGTATTGGGTGGAATCATTTCACCGATGGATGGAATCGGACCGTCAGATTTGACAATAAACTCGCTGGTTGATAGGTGCAGTAGAGGAAATGTGGAAGAAGTTATCCTTGGTTTAAGTGCAACTATGGAGGGAGACACAACAAATTTCTATATTTACAGGAAACTTGCCGAATTTGATATCACTATCACTACTCTTGCCCGCGGTGTAGCTATTGGAGATGAATTGGAGTATACAGATGAGATCACCCTGGGCCGGTCGATCATGAATCGTACACCCTTTAATACATCACTGAAGAATTAATTTTCTGAACAAATATGTCTCATCCCCGACTGACCATAGTCATTGTCAATTATAACGTTCGGTTTTTCCTCGAACAGTGCCTGCATTCAGTTGCCAAGGCAACTAAACCGGGAATGGCAGAAGTTTTTGTGGTAGACAATAACTCACTTGATGGGTCCTGTTCAATGGTGGAACAGAAATTCCCATATGTTAAGCTCATCCAAAACAAAGACAATCTTGGCTTCAGCAAAGCCAATAACCAGGCAATACGGCTGGCATCCGGGGAATATATCCTGCTCCTGAATCCTGATACCGTGGTTGAGGAAGACACTTTTGAGAAAGTACTGGCATTCATGGATAATCATCTGGATGCCGGGGCACTTGGTGTTAAAATGATCGATGGTAAAGGCCATTATTTACCTGAATCAAAAAGAGCCTTACCAACACCATGGGTTTCCTTTTACAAAATTTTCGGTCTGGCTTCTCTCTTTCCCCGATCTAAAAAATTTGGCAGATATCACCTTGGTTTTCTCGACAAGGATGAAACAAACGAGGTTGATGTACTGCCAGGAGCATTTATGTTACTCAGGAAAAAAGCATTGGACAAATCAGGTTTGCTGGATGAAGCCTTTTTTATGTATGGCGAGGATATTGATCTCTCCTACCGTATAAAACAGGCTGGATTTAGGGTATTCTATTATCCGGAGACCACCATAATTCATTATAAGGGAGAAAGCACAAAAAAAGGCAGCATCAACTATGTTCTGGTTTTTTATCAGGCGATGATCATTTTTGCCCAAAAGCATTTTAGTCCGAAAAATGCCCGTTTCTATTCTGTTACAATAAGAGCTGCAATTTATTTTCGTGCCAGCTTATCACTTTTGAAACGATTTACCAGTCGTATTTTCCTGCCTCTTATCGATGCCGGTATTGCATTTGCAGGACTGGTTGCTATCAACCCAATTTGGGAAGCCCATAAATTCCCGGACGGTGGAGGTCATCCTCCGGATATATTAAAGATCCTATTTAGCGCTTATATATTAATTTGGCTTATAAGTATTTATTTTTCTGGCGGTTACGACAAACCAATGAGTTTAATAAAACTCTCACGTGGCATCCTGATAGGAACAGCTATTATCCTTGTGGCTTATTCTCTGCTCCCGGAAGACCTGCGCTTTTCGAGAGCCTTGATTCTATTTGGAACCGGCTGGAACCTGATATGGATAAACCTTTTACGAATTGCCTTTCATTCTATCGGTTGGAAAACCTTCGAACTGAATCTGGGTAAAAAGAAAAAAGTATTGATTGTGGGACGGGAAAACGAATACAAACGGATTACCGGTATTCTGGGGCAAACCTCACTGGCAGTTGACATCATAGGAAGAGTGAAACCTCATACAGATACCTCCGATACCAGCTCCCTGGGAGAATTGAGCCAGCTTGAGGAGATAATCGGGATAAATAAGATCGATGAGCTGATCTTTTCAGCAAAAGACATGAGTACCCGGGAAATCATTCATCATATGCTGGCCCTTACCCGATTACAAAAAGATTATAAAATTGCTCCACCTGAAAGCCCTTCTATAATCGGGAGCAACTCAGTAAATACCGCAGGCGATCTTTATGTGATCAACTTTAATTCCATCGCTGATCCCTCAAATAAACGTTTAAAACGACTTCTGGATATTTGGGTTTCCCTGGTTCTGATAATTAGTTTGCCTTTGTCTTTATGGTTCTATTTCCCCAAAGCTCTACGACTGATCCGTAATGGGCTACAAGTATTGCTTGGGAAAAAAACCTGGGTCGGCTATTATCCGGTGGAGGATCCGGAAATGAGCCTTTTACCTGTTATTAGAGAGGGAATACTTCGTCCTGGCAAAATGACAAACCCTGACGGAAAGAATTCTCAACCTGATGATGCTGTGCAATTGGGAAAAAACCTTTCTTATGCTAAAGACTACAGCCTGACAAGAGATCTGTCCTTGATCTTCCAGAATCTTCGCTTTATCAATTCCTAATAATTCCGGCAAAACTCTATCCACATATTTTTGTACTTTTACCCTTGCTTTAAGCCCCGGTATATTATGGGTCATTTCAATAAAACTATTATCATCATAATTATCCTGCTGGGATTCCTGGCTTCCGTAGTGCAGGGACAAAATTACCGTGACCAGAAGAAATTGATCCGGCTGAAGCCAAACAACCTTCTTGTGTTCGGACAGATCCTAACTCCCTCAGACGAACCTATCTCCGGTGCAAGCATTTCTCTTTTTGATCCACCCGGGGCAAAAATTATTGAAACAATTCCTGTGGATGATCTGGGAGAGTTTTTGTTTACTCTTGAAAAAGGAAAAACCTTTGGACTGATCATTGAAAAAGAGGGTTTCTTTCCATACTATTCTCAGTTTACTGTACCCACCGACCTCGAAGAAGAATGGGAAAAGTCGATTCAACTGCCAGATGGCCTGCAAAACAGATATAAGTTGCTTTTTCCATTCAAATCAAATGATCCTGCAAATCCGGAGATTATTAACGAGATTGCGAATACTTTATCCGGGTTTTCTAAGCTGGAAGTATGGATTCCTGAAGAGATAGATTCTTTATTTCCATTGAGAATAAATAGAATTAAGAATATCTTGCTTGAGGCTGGGATTGAATCTCACCGACTATACATTGGGATCCCTCCCGGCAATGCTGATCAAGTCATCCATTTGCAAATGATTAGCGAAAACACCCTGGATGATCAGAATGACACAGCCGGCACTGAAGAAAATACTTCTGAGGATCCGGTAACTCCTGATAAATGGACTCTACAGTTTGTAGCCTCAAAAAATAAGTTGCAATCATCGAGTCTAAAAGGGATAATCAATTACAAAGTCTTTCATGGCAAAGATGGCTTCTACCGATATACCTACGGAATTTACAATAGCAAGAAAGAATCTGAAGCCGGAAAGGCTCTCTTAAAAAGCAAGGGATTCAGCCAGCCATTTGCCAAGAAAATTGAAGATCTGCAAAAACTTTAGCTCATTGAACTCTTTAAAAGGTAAAAATATACAATTAAGAGCATTAGAGAATAATGATCTCGAAATCCTGTACCGGTGGGAAAACGATCCGGAAAATTGGAAAGTAAGTCAAACGCTAACTCCCTTTTCCAGAAAATTGTTAAAAAAATATCTTGATCAAGCTCATCTCGACCTGTTCCAGATCAAGCAATTAAGATTAGTTATTGAGTTAGAAGAGTCTCACTTACCAATTGGTCTGATCGATCTTTTTGATTTTGATCCCTTCAATCAAAAAGCCGGGATTGGTATTTTGATAGGCGAAAAAAAGGAACGTGAAAAAGGCTATGCTCGTGAAGCACTGAAAATTCTTCTTGATTATTGTTTTTCGATCCTGCTTCTCAACCAGGTTTATTGCAACATAATGGAATCAAATAAAACCAGCCAACATTTATTTACACATGCCGGATTTAGTCTTTCCGGAACAAAGAAATCCTGGATCAAGACTTCTTCTGGTTGGGAGGATGAACATTTTTTCCAGCTCTTATCTCAAGATTGGCTATCCAGATAATCAAAATCAGGAAAACTTTTTCTGAAAAAGAAAGTATTCTCTTTTCGCTCCATGCAAAAGTGCTGAATCCCATTGCTTACAATTAAAAAGGGAACCCCAAGGGCCCAGTTATATTGATTCACTTGATCGAATGAGCTCTGAGACAATGTAACCACAGGTGATTTGCATTCCACGATCATGGCCGGGGCTCCTCTTCTGTCATGAACAACAATATCACAACGTCGGAGCCGGGAATTAAGGGCAATAGCCATTTCTGTAGCGATTAATCCCAGAGGATAATTCAGCTCGTTGGATAAATAGAGAACAATATGCTGCCTCACCCATTCCTCCGGTGTAAGAAGTACAAATTTCGACCGGCAAGGATCGAAGATCAACCGGCGTCCATTTTCCGATTTTATATTGAAGGAATAAGTTGGTAAATTTAGGCGCTTCATATTTGGGATGCTTAGAGCAAAGATAGATTCATATTTCGTCCCTGTCAAAAAAAAAAGGACTTGTAAAAACATGAAAACAAAACAAGAGATAGTTAAAAACTGGCTGCCAAGATATACGGGTAGGCGTCTCGAGGATTTCACCTCCTTTATCCTCCTAACGAATTTCAGCAATTACGTAGAGCTTTTTGCATCAGAAAACAATGTGGATGCAATCATGGATGTAACAATGCCGAACGCTTCGGCTAACGGGATTACCATCATCAATTTTGGAATGGGATCTCCAAACGCTGCCACTGTTATTGATCTTCTAAGCGCTATCCAACCGAAAGCCTGTCTGTTTTTAGGTAAATGTGGAGGATTGAAAAAGAAAAACAAGCTGGGTGATCTGATTATCCCTATAGCAGCTGTTAGGAGTGAGGGAACTTCCAACGACTTCCTCCCCCCTGAAGTACCTGCCTTACCGGCATTTATGCTGCAGAGAGCAGTTTCATCTTCTATCCGGGATTATGGACGGGATTACTGGACAGGTACTGTATTAACAACCAACAAAAGGGTTTGGGAATACGATGAACGTTTTAAAAAACATCTCCAAAAAACCCGGGCTATGGCTATCGACATGGAAACTGCCACCATCTTTATTGTCGGGTTCTATAATGAGATTCCAACTGGTGCCCTATTGCTCGTTAGTGACCAACCTATGATTTCCTCTGGTGTAAAAACAAGTGAAAGCGACCAGGAGGTAACCCGCAACTATGTAAAAGATCATCTTTTGATTGGTATCAACTCACTCCAGAAAATCATTAAGGGTAGCAGTTCTGTCAAACATCTGAAATTTTAAAAAGCATGAGGAATTTTAATCAGATTATGTCTGATATTGAAAACAGGATTTATAAACCTGTGTATTTTTTGATGGGAGAAGAGCCATACTTTATCGATCAGATAACCGATCTAATTGCATCAAGCGTTTTAGAAGAATCTCAAAAGCCTTTTAATCTGAATATCCTTTATGGTAAGGATACAAATGTTAGTACTATTGATAATACTGCCAGGCGTTTCCCTATGGGTGCTGAGTTCAATCTGGTAATAGTGAAAGAAGCGCAAAATATTGTTGATATTGACAATTTGATTTTTTATGCGCAAAGCCCTCTGCAAAGCACGCTTCTGGTGATCGCATATAAATACAAAACCCTCGATAAAAGAAAAAAACTGTTCAAAACCATACAAAAGAATGGTGAGCTCTTTGAAGCAAAGAAAATTTATGATAATCAGGTCCCAAAGTGGATTCAGAACTATTTGAACACTAAAAACTGTTCCATGGAACCTGCTGCAGGGGTGATGCTAACTGAATATCTTGGGAGTGATCTGGCAAAAATATCAAATGAGCTTGATAAACTTCTTTTAACCCTGCCTGAAGGAAACAGCCGTATTACTCCGGAGCACGTTGAAACCAATATTGGTATCAGCAAAGAGTTTAACAATTTTGAATTGATGAAAGCTCTGGCAAAAAAAAATATACTTAAAGCCAATCGGATTGTTCAGCATTTTGGACAAAGTCAGAAGGTCAACAATATAAACATGACCATCAGTTCACTTTTTTATTTTTTCTCAAAAGTGTTAGCGATTTATTTTCTGCGAAATGATACAAACGCAAGCATTGCTAAAGCCCTGCATATCAACCCCTATTTCATTGGGGATTATCAACTTGCCTCAAAAAATTACTCCAGAACCAAAGTAGTGGAAATTATTTCTATTCTTCGGGAATATGACCTGAAGTCGAAAGGGTTTGAGAATCCTTCAGTACCAGTAGATGAATTACTTCAGGAAATGATTTTTAAGATTTTACATTAATTAGCTCACATTATCCAGCATGTCAATAGTACTTGTAAGCATCACTGCTATCGTTTCTATACCGGCCATCCAATTTTAATATGGGAACTAACAGGTACTGGTACAGGGATGGAAAAATTGAGGAAATAAAATCAGCATCTGATTTACTTTCCCGCTTCCTTTTGGATTTTGGCCGGGGATTACACCTGGCATGGCGTACTTCGGGTACCCGAATTCCCTTTTTCCATGAACAGTTTTCTGTACTCATGGAATTTGTTCAATTGAACCAGATAATATTGAATCAGAATTTTGATGATGCCTTTTTGAAAGTAGAAATTACACGCTTATTAAACCGAAACCGAATTTTTAAAGGGGCTTTGGTACATCTAATATTCTTACCTGAGAAAAGTACAGTCCAAATTTTACCTTCAGGATTTTACATGGCTACAGAGAACTTGAATGATGAGAGATTTATTCTTAACTCCAGGGGATTAAAGCTTGGCTGGATGAAGGGACACATCCACCCTGGAAATTGGTTTATGCCCAGAATCGGCAACTATCACCAGATACAA
>JAUVKA010000056.1 GCA_030592205.1 Bacteroidota bacterium
AAACGAATAGCCCTTGATAAGTTACAATTGGGCGCAATTAGGGATTCTGTTAAGAGCTATAAAAACCGTCAATAATGCTACAACTCAAAGTCAACTCAGAATTCGTTGACCTGGGATCCGATCCAGTAATAAGCCTGGATGAAGAATCTCCGGTTTTTGAAAAGGATTCAATCCCTGGTGGATTTTCATTTCCTTTTGTCCTGCCCATTACTGACAGGAACCGTCGAATCTTTCAATTCCCTGAACGGATTGAGAAATCCTCTGATATGGTAATTGAACTGGATTTTGAGTTGTATCATACTGGTAAACTAAGAGTAACCGGCACTATCGTTGTTAAACAGGCAGGAGTGGATTATCAATCCTATTTGTCTGTTGGATCCGGTGACTTTGCGAGTAAGGTTAAAGATGATAAACTAGCCACCGTAGATTTGGGTGGGGTAAGAACCTGGGCTAACAAAGTTGAATTTTCACAGGAAGACGATTTCGCCTTATTCCCTGTCTATAATCCAAACTTTCTTAATGGCCTATCCGGATATAATTGGGAGGTTAATGATTACAAACTTAATCATTATGAATCCGGATTGTTTGTTGTTTCAGGAACATTTGCTATCTGTCCATTCCCTTTTCTTTCATATATCGTCAGACGCATATTCACCGGATATGGCTTTTCAGTATCCAGTAATATCTTGGAAACTGACTCGGAATTAAAGAAACTGGTTCTTTATTCCACATATGATGCTATCTCATTAGAAACTACTACCGAAGAAAAATGGATTCAGATAGGGATTGATCCTTATGATCGTTCACCTATTGAAGAATGGATTGATATAACAACGACAACCAGGACGATGGATACATTCGACCTGGCTGATAGTATGCCGGATGTTAAGATCTCTGATTTTTTGAAATGGTTAAGGAACCGCTTCAATCTAGCATTTGTCTTTGATCGCTTCGGTTCCTTGAAGATTATTCGCAGAGATCATCTTATTACCACCTCAGAATTAACGGAGTTAACCCCAGGTGCTACCGGATCCCCAACAATAATAAGTATTAAACCGCTTTCAGGTATTAAACTTTCCTGGGATCATGATCCGGATGATGGATTGTTCGCTGAAGAATACTTCAAAAAGATTGATGAGAATCAGGATAATTACAAAGGACCTGTTGCCAACACCTCAGAATTAGCCCTATTGACCCCTGAAATAAATGATATTTATTTTGTAGTTAGTCTTGACGCATATTTTCAATATGCCTTCCTAGATGATGTCGGGGATGGGACAGAAGGTTATTCATGGGTACAATGGTCTATTGGCTTCCAGAACTATCTAATAGGGGAAGGGAAAGACAATTTTAATTCCGGATTGTCAACCCTACGCATGGTCAATTTTCAACGTGACATATCCGGCCCCACTATTAGATGTCCCTGGACTGAACAATTATCCAATGGAATTGAAAGAACAGAGAAACAACTTTTTTCTGCTAGGGTATTATTATATCAGGGGATGCAAGAAGATTCAAATAGCGATTTATATCCACATGGTTCTAGTGATAATCTTGATATCAGTGGTAATAAAATAGCATCGGCAAACCTTACTCTTAAATGGGAAGGGGAGTTTGGAATATATACTCAGTTATGGGAAGACTATCTATCTTGGTGGACAAACAGGAAGCAAGTGAATTGGATTATTCTGAATCCTGCATCACTTACATTTGACAGGAGATATCAAATAGGTCAAAATCAGTATGTGTTAAAGAAAAAGTCTGTACACTATGGATTGCATTCCATTAATCCAGGGAAATGTGAATTCTATTTAGTTTAAAATTCACTTTGATTCTCTGCAATTATCGGATTCGCTTTCATTATATCATGAGGCGTATAAATATCAGTAATCGAAATGGAATGATGTCTGGCTTGATCCCTAACAATTCGAGGATCCCCAATTTGGCCAATGAGATCTATAATACCAGTATCTTTTAGTGAGTAGAATTTGTATTCTGGAGGAAAGTTTAACTGCTTCCGGATCTTTAACCAATAATCCCTGAATTGTTTCTCATCCCTTCTCTTTGGTCCAGGACTGAAATGGTCTGCAAACAAATAATAGTCACCCGGATGCTGCTTGATATTCAACTGTTTCATGAATTTAAGCAGTTGTATTGGTATTGTGACAATTGAGTCTTGATGGTTTTTGGCAGTTTCTCCTGGTACAAAAATGGTTCCTCTCTCCAGATTAACATGATGAATCTTTATATAACTCATTTCCTTCGGCCGGATGAAGCAATAGTACAAAACTTGACATGATAGCAAGTAAGGCACATTTTCCGACAGTAGATATTTCTTTAATCTTTCTCGATCCTTAGGTTCAATAACAATCCTCCCTTTCTTTCGTCGATACTTCTTCCCTAAATTGGATATCCCGTCTGTAGGTCTGACTTTGGAATATTCCTTCTCTACCAAGAAACCAGAAAATATCCGTAAGAAAGCAAGGTAGTTATTCCGGGTTTGACTACTTCGATCTTTGTCAAGATATATGTATTCCAGGAAGTCATTAATTACACTTCTATCAAGTTTATAGATATACATTTCTCCTAGCTCCTTTTTAGTCAAGTAGCTTTCAAAATTTCGCAGGAACGACAAATATGCCACATAGGTTTCTGATCTGATATCCTGAGCCTGATGTTTCTTTTCATGGACTCTTTTGTAATGGGCAATTGCCACGGAAATTTTCGCAAAACCCTTTTTTGATTCCTGATCAAGATAAGGATTCCAACCCTGAGCAAGATTATTATTAATCCTTATGATTAGCTCATTTGCATATCGCCGTCTCTCTGTCGCTTTACCAATATAGTTAAGCTTGATCCTTTTAATTTTTAATCTCTCGGATTCAGGATCAAAAACATGAAATGAAATATACCAACATTTGCCAGTATGCAAACGCGCTGGCTTATAAGTAGATATTTGAGAAATTGATTTTTGAGTTAAGGACATTTTTTTTTTACCTCACGATCTGCTAAGCAGTCGACAAGCTAAAAGTTTATCTCCCGTATTTCTCCCGGCTAATCCGAAAAATCACTGCAAGTTGCTAGCTTGCAGTGATTTGTGAAGTTTTGGTCGGGATGACAGGATTTGAACCTGCGACCCCTTCGTCCCGAACGAAGTACGCTACCGGACTGCGCTACATCCCGAAAAAAGGTGTGAGTGTGGGTGTGTTAAGAAGTGTGGGTGCGAGGAGCAAAAGTACGAGATTTTTTCGATAATTTGCAGAAGAATTGGAATATAGAAAACTTCATGAAAACTTGGAAAAAACAACATAATCCAAGACAGAGAAAACCCAATAGATCATTGATATTATGCATATTAATGAATCTTATGATTATCTTTTCATTCCATTCTTGTTCCTGGAATACAGTTGAAGAACCAATAGAATATTCCGGTGGTGTGGTGCTTAGCTTTGATGATTACAATATCAATGAATGGCAATGGGCTGATTCAATACTTAACAAGTATAATTGGAAAGCTACTTTTTGTGTATCCGGTTTTGATAAACTGTCGGATAATGAAATCAATAAACTATTACAATTACAGCAAAAAGGTCACGAAATCGCCTCCCATAGTCTGAAACACCTGAATGCAGTGGAGTATGTGTCAGAACATGGGGTTCAAAAATATCTTGAGGATGAAATATTGCCCTCAATCGAAGGCCTGGAAACTGCCGGCTTTTCAATCCAATCTTTTGCATATCCCTACGGATCCAGAAACGAAGAAATCGACTCTGCTCTCCTACCCCATTTTAATATTCTTAGAGCACTGGCCTGGGGTAAAAAAGAACCATCTGAGCATTATTGCTATTACAACAACTCACCCTTGGTCTACGCCTTTAGCCTCGACTCCAACTATGAATACTCAACAATCGATTACCTCCTTGAATTATTGCAATTTGCAAGAGACAATGATAGAATTTTGATTCTTTATGGGCACAAACCTATCGAAACCGGACCTGATGGTTACAATACCAAAATCAACAAGCTGGAGGTGATTTGTGAATATGTTGCGGACAACAGGATGAAGTTCCTTAGATTAATGGATCTTTGAGGCTCATTAACCTCGAGCCAAGGCACATTGACTTCCATTTTCTGAACATCCTAGCAAGCTTGCTTGTGTACGTTCAGAAAATATGAAGGCCATTACCGCAGAGGCGGAAATCGCATAGCGTTTCGCAGAGCCACTATGGGGAAACTGATAGCGAGCTTCCGTGGATAAAAAACCACTTAGAACCTTACTACTGTTAACATATCCTTAAGCCCTAAGCCTCACGCCTGAAGCCTTATTTCAATTGCACATTAGTACTAACCTTCCCACCCTTAACACTATCATAGGTAATGGAAATATTACCGGAGCCTTTCACCAGGTATTGCAGAGTCCTGGTTGTCTTGCCGGGATGTCCATTCCTGATAATAAGCCTCTTAAGATCTTTCTGATCAATAAGGCTGGTTATAGGATTTGTATAATCATGAGTGGCTTTATCATTGATCCAGCTGGCAGAAATAAGCTCCACATCACCATTCAAAAGAATAAGATCAGGCCGTACAACATTGTTTTGTGCAGCCTTGGCCATAATACTGGGTGTTATCTTTGGATTTGTGATATCAATCCATACACGATAAACATCGCCAGAAATCTTCTTCACTGAGGTTTCACCCAGCTCAATCATTGGCATTTCATCAGCCTGATATAAAGTGAAAGCCATATTCCTGTGACATAACTCCTCATTCATGAAACGGGGAGGTAAACGTCCCAGGTGTTTTTTAAATCTTCCACCCATTTCTACCTCACCATAATCAGGATGATCGAAGGTTTTCCAGGGAACATACTGATCACCAAATTCTAGATGATCATCGAAAAAATATCTGCTTTTGGAGCGTGAAATCGGGCTGTTTGGATCCTTTGCTTGCTCCTTCAGTTCAGGGCTGGTAAAATACTGACCGCTTCCACTCCACAATTCATTGGAGAAAGAAGGAATTCCAAGTCCATCGTTCGACCAATCGATTGATCCTCCATAAACATTATACAGCCCACTCCATATCACCATATAGCGATAAAACGGCAGCATCCTCTCACCATCTTTTCCCAGTTCGTCATAAAAGCTCACATCCGACCGTGGATACTCACCTGTTGTTTTTGCTCCCGGCCCCCTCAATATCATCCCGCCTGTATTATGGTAACTCTGCAAACCTGCAATATTGGGATGGGCAAACAGAAAATCATTAAGTGCACGAGTTTCAGGCAGCTGGAAAGGATAATCCATTGCACCGCCCTGTATGTAATTCGGTTGCCAATTACTGCCCCAATTCCTGTTAGGATCATAACTTCCCGGTCCATCTTCGTTGACCCTGCCATCTTTATCGTCATCAATCCCTTCCGAGCCAAGCATAATATAATCACCTGTTTCTCCAAAGGGAACAGGTTCCATAAACCGGGGATCATCCCTGCTAATACGATAGTTGCCTTCACCAGGAACATATTTACGGATTTGTTCAATCACACCATTTCCATTCAGATCATTGGATGGATCTTCCTCATATAGGCCATCATTATCATCATCAACCGGCACATGGCCTGTTCGTGCTCCTCCTCCTTCTTTTTCCATATAATGCTGACGTCCATCAGGATTGACTGTCGGAAAAATGTAGAAAACCCGCTCATCCACCAGTTTGGTAATTTTATCAATCCTGCCATAATTCTCCATCAGATACCAGATCGTATAAAGGCAGACCTCCCCACCCTGTATCTCGTTACCATGAATATTAGCCTCAATATGCATTGCGGCCTTATCCATTTCATTCCCTGTATTAGGATTATTGATCTTCATAACCATGATGTCCAGCCCATTGTAGCTCTTGCCCACAGATTCCATGCTAAGGAACTCAGGATAAGCTTTTTCGAGTCTGCGCATATCATCATATAACTCATGAACATCATGCCAGCGGTTAAAATCTATCTTGACCTTAAACTGGGGATCAGATGCATAATCCTGAGATGAAGCATCTGTAGGACAAAGGCTCGTTCCAATAATGATCAGAGCCAGGCTAATTATATATTTTACTGTTGTTTTCATTGTTTTTCCTCCTTTTAAAGACATATAATTCTGGCTAATCTATTTTAAAACGATGGTAGCTGAGTCGCTACCTCCTTTTTGTGAAACTACTTTTAGCTCGATCTTATCTCCGGATCGTCCTTTTATCAGCCATTCATATTTCTGCCTTTTCCCCGATCCATCAAGTTTTTGGATGAAATTAGTTTTTCTGCTGCCCGACATAATTGCGTCAGGATCAACACCTAATTGAACCATCGTAGGCTTAACCCCTCTGGAAGTCACGCCATGCTGAATAGCAGTTGGCAGGAACCCTGCATTTTCAATTTCTGCTTTTATTCTGAAAATTCCTCCGCCGTGGCTGGTCACCTCAGTTTGGGCGATCTTAACATCAGCATATAAAGATGAAAGATAAACCATAAATTCTCCGTGCTTTTCTCCCAAATCCGAAATCATATCTGCTGGCGGATTGGTAACTGCCATTGGATCAAATCCTCCAACTTCTACATCATCAAAATCAGGATGGCTTACAGATTGCCATTCCACAAATCCGTCGGAGTTATTCTTTTTCAACCATTTCAGGGCTGTAGCATCCATTCCATCTCCCCCTCCACTGCTTCCACCTGCACCCGTCATACCCGAAGCTCCACGCATGGAGAAGGCTCCTCGTGCTGAAGATTGTCGACCTGAAGTTTGCCGTCCTTGCCTATCCTCTTTCAGTGTTGTATCCTTTGGAATATCCATACTCCAGCCGGGGGTGGCCAGAGAAGGAATACCGTACTGATAATATCCATATTCAAATAATGCACCAGCAGGCTCTCGTAGAGGAGGTTGAGATTCGAATCCGGTAATCTCCTTATATTTTTTACTAAACTGATTGAATAATTCCTGATCACTTTTGTTAACAGTGGTTGCCGGCTCTCTTGCAGGACGTGATGATCTGCCAGAACTTGCCTCCGGAGTACTACTACGACTGCCACGGAAAAACTGCATTCCCATGAACCTTCCCATACCATATCCTCTACCGGTAGATACCATTCCTACTTTGGAGGCTCCGGCAAAACTGGCATCAGCAAAATCAAACATTGAGATTCCCTTGTCGGAGCTCAGCTCACCTCTTGAATTTGGAGGACTAATAAGATTATCCGATTCTCCAAAAGTTAGCATAATAGCCACATTGCGCTGCTTAACAATCCAGTCTATCACTGCCCGGGTTTCTTTCTCGCTAGCCATATGTATCCCGGCATCCTCCTTGAAATAGGGATACTTATGCATGAAATTCCTGTTGATATCAACTCCTCCTGTAGGGTCTTCATTAATAAATCCATCAGCATCATTATCAATACCCTCCCAATAAACAGAATACTCACCAGCTTCACCTTTCATAGGATCCGACTTCTTCATTAGTCCGGGATTATCCGGATCGATCATATATAATCCATTGGGGTCTTTAACACGCATTACTGTAATTATCCCATCACCATTAAGGTCATCCGGACCATCCTCATCCATTCTTCCATCATTATCTCCGTCGTAATTAGTATCATTGGTTTTTACCCCGGAGCTCAAACCTCCAAAGTTTTTCTCAGCCCCATCGGGATTTATTTTTGGAAGAAAATAGAAAACATGTTCGTCAAGGGCCTTCTTAATAGATTCATCACTTTCATAATTCGACAGAAGGTACTTCATACTTCCAAGAGCTATTTCTGAACCAATCAGGTGATCACCTTCAAGATTCGCATTAACAAGCAATCCCGGCCGCTGATCTACCGGAGTTCCGGATTTTTTAGCTATTGTAAGCAGCCAAATTTCTCTGCCAGAATTCGTTTTCCCTATTGACTCCATCGCAGCCAGACCACTATGAGCTTTTACCAGCGATTTGAGTGCTGATTCAAATTGCTCAAAGTTCTTATAATCCGAGTCTTCCTGCCCAAAAGCAGCTTGGCTCAAACAAATTGAGCCCGACATAAGAAGAGAAATCAATAATACTAATCCTCGTCTATTGCAGTAATTAAACAAATGATTCACGATCACCTCCATTTTAATGAATTAGGATAATACACAGGGTGCAATTTAACATTAATAGAATTTGAGGGTGAATAATTAGATATGGAATTAACTTTTTTTAACTATCAACGTAATAATAGAAGAGTCAGGTATTTGCCAAGAATACGCACATATTTACAAAAGAATTATACACATACGAATAAAATAAAAGTAACAAAACCGTTGTTTAATTGAAAAGTATCTACATTTGAATAAGAAATACAGGAATCTCTCTTTTGAAAATAAGGCCAGTAATAGCCTCTTCCGAAAATTTGCACTTGAGATAATTGCCGGTCATATTCAATATGTTACGTAATAAATTACACGAGTTATTTCATGAAATAACTCACAAGATGTTTTACTAGATTTTTCACAAAACTTTATGTTAAAATGAGTCCAAGAATTAAATACACGGGATTTAAAATGCCAGAACCAGCATTTGGAAGCAGAATTACAGATCTGGTAATGGATCTCGAGTTTCTCAGACGCCGGGAAGTGGTAATAACCACAGATACTAACCTATACGAGCAATTACGAAGGATCTTCAGGGATCTTGATTCTCTGGCATCAGCCCGGATTGATGGAAATAAAACCGGATTAACAAAGTTTTTGGAATCCAAGGAAGAAGACCCGGACACCAAAGGTCGAAAAACCGTTGAAATAGAGAGAATTTCAAATGCTTTGGGCCAAATCGATCAAACCTTTCATCAAACAATAATCTTTAAGGGATTTTTCACCCAGTTGCACAAATCATTGCGGACAGACATCACAAAAGAGAGCAGCCGATACGCCGGGATTATTCGTCGGGTGGAGGCCCGACCTAAGATAGGAAGCATTCACGCAGCCCCGGTCCACTTGGTGGAATCCTATCTTGAAAAGCTTATTTCTTATATCAACAAAAAATATTCTTATCAATATGATGCTTTAAAAATAGCTGTTGTTCATCAGAAGTTTCTTTGGATTCACCCTTTCGTTGAAGCTAACGGATTTTCTGCCCGACTTCTTTCCTCCCTGATGCTCATGCAACAGGGATTTTCCGGTACACACCAAAGAATTATCAACTCCAGCCTGGGTATTTGTCATGATCAGGAGAAGTATCATGCGCTGCTCAGAAAAGCCGACTCCAGCAATGAAAAAGATCTGCACAACTGGATCGAATTTTCACTTGAGGGGCTTCGGGATGCCTTGTCCCAAATGGATCAGTTAACAGATTATAACTTTTTGAAAGAGGAAATCCTGATTCCGGCTTTTAAGCACCCTCTTTTCGATAGAATTTTTACAGCCCAGGACAGGCTAATCATGGATATTGCCTTGGAAAAACAAATATTCCAGGCCGCGGATATTCGCCATTATTTTCCACAAAAACATCCTTCAGAAATTTCCAAAATGCTTAAGTGGCTGAAAGAAAAAGAGATGGTGATTAACCTTGAGGAAAACTCTCGCAAATACGCAATCAACCTGGAGAATAAATATCTTGTTAAGGTGATAATTACCAAACTAGACAAACAGGGTTTTTTGCCTTTCGATAAGTAGGTTTTCCAATTAAGGCATTATTTTTGATCAGGGAACGGTTAACAGGGAACAGTTAACGGGGAACAGTTAACGGGGAACGGTTAACGGGGAACTGGGATGTGGGCAAAAAAGAACTGTAGGGTCAGGGCTTGTTGAGCTTGCGAAATCCCGGTTTATCGGGATCCCTGACCATTTTAGAAAGTTCAGATAAATTGGGGGATATTAAGGGGAAGTACGAAAAATGAAAAGAAAAAATATGAAAAAAAAATATTGGTCAGTCGGAGCAGCCATCCTGGCAATCACCATCTTTTTGTCATTTACGACTAATCCAGCTGAGAAAAAGGAAATCGTTTTAACTGATGCTATCCTTCAATTCTTGACAATCAGGCATTATCAGCCACTTAGCATGGATGACAAACTGTCGGACAGGATATTTAATATTTACCTGGAACGACTTGATTTCAATAAGCGGTATTTGTTGACAGAGGACGTTGAGAAATTTCGCAAATACCAACTTGAAATTGACGATCAGCTAAAAGCAAAAAACTTTGAGTTTTTCGACCTTTCCTCCGAACTAATTCACAAAAGACTACTCGAAACCAATCGTTATTTTGAGAAATACCTGGCCCAGGCCTTTGATCTAAGCAAAAAAGAGAATGTTGACACTGATCCTGAACATGAGGAGTATGCCACAAGCACAAAGGAATTGGAAGAGAAATGGAGAAAATCATTGAAACTCCAGGTTGTTGCCCGTGTGGCATCCAATCTGCAGATGCAGGAGGAGGCCGCTGAAAAATCCGATACCGTCAAGATTAAATCTATCGAAACACTAGAGTCAGAAGCAAGGCAAGCCATTCTTGATAATTATCAAGACTGGTATGATCGTGTAGGGCAGATGGATAGAGCTGACAGGCAATCGGTTTATCTTAACGCACTTATTTCGGCTTTTGATCCTCATTCAGTCTATATGCCCCCTAGAGCCAAGGCAAGATTTGATGTAAATATGGCAGGCAAATATGAGGGGATAGGCGCAACCTTACGTCAAAAACAAGGATATCTTACTGTGGTTGACATGTTTCCCGGCAGTCCTTCCTGGAGAGGAAAGGAAATGGAAATTGGAGATCTGATAATGCATGTAGCCCAGGGTGATGAGCCTTCAGTAGATATCCTGGACATGAAAATGGAAAAGGCTGTCGAGCTTATCAAAGGCCCCAAGAATACCAAGGTCAGACTTACAATTAAAAAAAGAGACGGGAACATCAAAGAAATCAGTCTGATACGTGATGTTGTAATCATGGAGGAAACCTATTCCTCCTCTCTCCTGATCCAGGAAAATAGAAATTCAGATAAACTTATTGGCTATATAAATCTTCCTAAGTTTTATTTGGATTTTCAGGATAAAAATGGGAGACGATGCTCCAAAGATGTTCAGACTGAATTGGAGAATCTGAAAAAAGACGGGGTAGAAGGAATAATCATCGACCTTCGAAACAACGGAGGTGGCTCTCTTCCAGAGGTAGTGAAAATGGCCGGGCTATTTATCGAAAATGGGCCGGTGGTGCAAGTTAAAACAAGAGCGGGAAAACCCTTTATTCTCGATGATAAAGACCCAAAAACTCAATACAGCGGACCACTAATTGTCCTGACCAATTACTCAAGTGCCTCAGCTTCTGAAATTTTCGCTGCAGCCATTCAGGATTACCAGAGAGGTATTATTATTGGAAGTCCTTCAACCTTTGGTAAAGGGACAGTACAAAGGGTAACTGATCTTGATGATTTCATGCCGGCAAAGCTAAATGACATCAAACCATTTGGCGCCCTGTCGCTTACAGTACAGAAATACTACAGAATAAATGGACATACTACTCAACTAAATGGTGTGACACCAGATATTATTCTGCCTGATTCTTATCAATTTCTCGACATTGGAGAAAAGGAACAGAAGTTTGCCCTTCCGGTAGATGAGATTGATCCTGTTAAATTCAGTAGCTGGGAAATGAACTATGATCTCAAAAACCTACAAAAAAAGAGTCAGAACAGGATAGAGAAAAATAAGGACTTCAAACTTATTCAGGAAAATGCCAGCAGGTTAAAATCTGAATCCGATCGCTCAGAATTCCCCCTTAATCTGGATAATTACCTAAGCATGCTCCAAAACCAGAAAAAGGAAGTCAAGAAATTCGAAAAGCTAATGAAGAAAGCAACCGGCATTATCCTGACCAGCCTGCCAAGCGACGCTGAATCACTCAGAGTGGATACAGCAAAGGCAGAAAGGACTGAGCGAATGATAGAAGAGCTTGGGAAGGATATTTATCTGACTGAAGCAGTAAAAGTTATGGAAGATATTCTTCAAGACGAAAGACGAAAGACGCAAGAAACAAGATAATTAATATTGGGCTAAAGCCCTTGTTTCTCTCTGTTTATCAGCCCACTAACTAAAGCTAGTGGTAACTAATAAATCAATATGATAATACAATAATTCAACAATTCAACTTTTTCAACAACTCAACAATTCAACAATATACAATGACTTCACGCGAAAGAGTACTAGCCGCAATCAATCACCAGGAGCCTGATCAAGTCCCGGTTGACCTTGGATCAATGAGAAGTTCAGGTATTTCTGCGGTTGCATATCATAATTTGAACAAACATCTTGGATACAACAATAGCCGTACCCGGATTTTTGACACTGTTCAGGAGCTGGCCTTGCCGGAACAGCATATCCTTGATCGTTTTGGTATAGACAGTCTTCCTCTCGGCAGAGCGTTCAATATGGATGATGATTACTGGTATGAGTTTGATCTTACCCCCGAGATAAAAGCATTCTATCCAAATTATTTTAAACCTGTAAAAAAGGATAACAATTCCTGGGAATATTACCTGGGCGACCTAATGATTGCCAGAAAGCCTTTTGGTGCTACATTTTTTGATGGGACATACTTTCCATATGTAGATGGCTATCCTGATAATTATAACAAGCTGGATGATGCTATGAAAACCAGCCTTTGGGCATCCATGCCTGCAGCCCCATGGAATTTACCTGATACATCTGAGTACTGGAAAGATCTGCGGACAAAAGCTCTGGCATTTAGGGAATCTACTGATAAGGCCCTCATGATAAGTGCCGGATGCAACCTTTTTGAATGGGGCACTTTCCTCAGAAGACTGGATAATTTCCTGATGGATGTATATGCAGATCCTTACAATGTTGAGAAGTTGGTGGAGGCTCTGATGATCAGACATATGGATAAATTGGAGAAGATCTGTACTGCAGTTGGAGATATTGTTGACATTATCTCTTTCGGTGATGATCTGGGCATGGATAGCGGTCCTTTCATGGCACCCGAAATATACCGGCAAATATTCAAACCATCACATGCCCGTCTTTGCGACTATGTACATAAAAACTCCAGTGCTCACACTTTCCTGCACTCCTGTGGATCAATTTACCAGCTGATGCCTGATCTTATCGATGCCGGCTTTGAAATATTCAATCCTGTCCAGACAAACGCATACCAAATGGAACCTGAGCGCCTTAAAAAAGAATTCGGCAAGGATATAACTTTCTGGGGAGGCGGAATAGACACCCGCACAGTACTAAATAACGGAACAACACAAGAGGTAAAAGATCAGGTAAAAAGAAGAATCGATGTATTTGCACCCGGAGGTGGATTTGTATTCAACACTGTTCACAACATCCTCCCCGATGTACCACCTGAGAATATTGTTGCGATGTTCGAAGCAATATAGGGACGTAGGGAAATAGGGAGTGAACTTTCTCTTTACTTAAGCCTATTACTTTTGGCCTTACTTCTACCC
>JAUVKA010000263.1 GCA_030592205.1 Bacteroidota bacterium
ATGGTTCAGGAGCAAATCGGGGAGAAGGGGATTGATATGCAAAAATGGGCTTATGCTCCTACCCTGATTGGGTTTTACAACTATAAGGAAAAGATTATGACATCCGGATTTGATATTAGCCCGAACCATGCGGCAGGGTTAACAATGAATATTCACATTTATTCTGGTGGAACTAAAAGTGCTAAAATGAGCCAGGCCAAAATCGAGCTGGATAAAACATCCAGGAATATTTCCTTACTCAAGGATCAATTAGAACTACAAAATAGTCAATTGACCTTCAACCTTACCAGCGCATTTGAGAATTATCAAACTCAGAAAGAGAATGTTGAGATTGCCAAACGTGTTAATAAGAGCATTAAGAATAAGTATCAGCAGGGTATTATTTCAAGCCTTGACCTGACACAGGCTAATGGTAATTATCTGCAGGCTGAAAACAACTATGTCAGCTCAGTTTTAGAATTATTGAAATCCAAATTAGCCCTGGATAAACTCTACAATAACCTTTAATCGAAAAAATCAAAATAAGATATGAAAGCAATAATAAAAATAGGACTCGTTAGTATCCTTTCTCTTGGAGCTGTGTCCTGTCAACCTGGTGCTAAAAAGAAATCTGCAGAGCTTGAAGTTGAAGAGGTAAAAGTTTTTCCTGTGAGAATTGAAAAGATCCAAAAGAAAAGCCTTACCAGAACGCTTGATTATACAGCTAATCTGGCAGCTTATAAAGAAATTCATTATGCACCGGCTGCTCCAGGAAGAATTGATAAAATTAATGTAGATGTTGGAAGCAGGGTAAAGAAAGGGCAGATACTGATTGAAATGGATCAAACTCAGCTATCTGCAGCTATGACACAGTTGGAAAGTGCTAAGGACAGCTTTGAACGAATAAAGACTCTTTATGAGCAAGGAAGCATGGCTGAGCAGAAATATGAGCAAACCAAAACACAGTATGAACTGGCTCAGCAAAATGTTGATTTCCTAATCGAGAATACAACTCTGAAATCTCCTGTAAACGGTATTGTTACAGGTAAATATTACGAGAACGGCGAAATGTTCTCAGGTGCGCCGAATACACAAGCCGGGAAGGCAGCCATTATTTCACTTATGCAGATCAATCCTTTGAAGGCTTTAGTTAGCATCTCACAGGCATTCTATGCTGCTGTTAAAAATGGTATGACTGCTGAGATTACTACTGATATTCTGGAAGGAGTGACATTTGAGGGAAAAATTACCAGGGTATATCCTACAATTGATCCGATGACAAGGACTTTTAAAACCGAAATTGTAATTGCTAATTCAGAAGAAAAATTGCGTCCCGGGATGTTTGCTGATATCAAAATATATATTGAAGAAGATGAGGCAATTATGTTTCCATCAATATCGATATTAAAGCAAGCCGGGACCAATAATAGATTTGTATTTGTACATGAAAATGGCAAGGCAAAACAGATTAATCTAACAATTGGTCAGAGAGTTAACGATCAGGTAGAGGTGATAAGTGATGATCTGAAAGAAGGAATGGATCTTATTGTTGAAGGTCAGTCCCGACTGATTGATGGATCAGAAATTAAGCTTGTTAAGTAGGTTCCCCATTAATACGAAGAAGAAATGAGTATTTATAAAACCGCAGTTAAAAAACCAATTACCACACTCATGGCTTTCATCGCTGTGTTGGTTTTTGGGGCATATTCACTGATTAACCTGCCCATTGATTTATATCCGGATATTGAGTTTCCTGCAATAACTGTGATTACTTCATACAGAGGAGCCGGTGCTGCAGATATCGAAACTAACATATCAAAGCCAATTGAATCATCATTGAATGCAATTGATAATTTGAAGGAGATTAGTTCCGAATCACGGGATAACCTCTCAATAGTTTCGCTGGAATTTGAATATGAGGCGGACTTAAGCGAGGCCGCAAATGACATTAGGGATGCTCTTTCCCTTTTGGAAAATATAATGCCGGAGGAGGCTGAGAATCCGATGATTCTCAAGATCAGTTCCAGCATGGTTCCAATTTATATGTATGCTATTACTGCTAAAGAGAGTTATGAGGGAATTGAGCAAACTCTTGAAGAGTATATAATTAATCCCCTTAACAGGATTGAGGGAATTGGTTCGATAAGTGTATTTGGCGCGCCGATACGCCAGGTTGGGGTAGAGATTGACCCACGGAAGCTGGAGGCTTATAATCTGACAGTTGAGCAGATTGGCGGAATTATTCGGGCTGAAAACCTGAATATGCCGACCGGCAACCTGAGAATGGGGCTGATGGATTATCCACTGAGAGTTGAGGGTGAGTTTAGCAGTAGTGATATTATAGAAGATATTGTTCTTGGCAGTTTTAACGGACAGGCGATTTATCTGAAGGATGTGGCCACAGTCAGGGATTCTATCAAGGAAATGACTATGGATGAACGGATCAATGGTGAACTTGGCGTTCGCCTGATTATTACTAAACAGTCAGGAGCTAATACGGTTAAAGTTGCCCGTGAGATAAGCAAGGAGATGGATAAGTTGATGGCCAACTTGCCTTATGATATTGAAATCCAGACCATCATGGATACCAGCAGCTTTATCAAAAGCTCGGTAAATAATCTCACAAAGACCCTCCTTTTTGCACTGTTTTTTGTTACACTGGTTGTCTTGTTTTTTCTGGGAAGATGGAGAGCGACCTTAATTATTCTATTGGCAATACCGATATCTCTCATAGTTTCTTTTATCTATTTGTATGTATCAGGAAATTCTATCAATATCATTTCCTTATCGGCCCTTTCTATTGCCATTGGAATGGTGGTAGATGATGCAATTGTTGTGCTGGAAAATATTTCTAAACATATTGATAGGGGAGCCAGTCCGCGAGAAGCAGCTATTTATGCCACCAATGAGGTTTGGTTGGCAGTTATTGTTACTACCATGACTATTGTTGCTGTGTTCCTGCCAATGACGCTTGTTGGTGGAATGACAGGTGTTATGTTCAGGCAGCTCGGATGGATTGTTTCAATTACCGTAACGACCTCAACGATTACAGCCATCACATTAACTCCAATGTTGAGTTCAAAACTACTGAGATTGAGATCGAAAGAGAAAAAAAGCAGATATGAAAAATCTATTGTTCCTCTTTTTGATCGTTTGGACAATGGATACGGTCGACTTTTAGCATGGAGTATTAGACATAAATTGATTATTAGTGTTCTTGCTCTGCTGGTTTTTGTAGGCTCAATAGCATTAGTTTCTAAATTGGGAACTGAATTTATGCCCGAATCGGATGAAAGTTGTTTTTCTATTGCGATTGAATTGCAATCCGGAACCAGGGTGGAGAAAACGATTGAACTTGCTCGAGATATTGATGCATATCTTGAAGGTATTGAGGAGGTTGAATTGATTGCCACATCTGCTGGAAGTGATGATACAGGTGGGCTTTTATCTATCTTTCAATCATCAGGATCTAATATTATCAATTACAGGGTAAGTCTGTCTGCTCTGGATCAAAGACTTAGATCCGTTTGGGATATTGCTGAGGAGGTAAGGCTTCACTTAGATAACTATCCTGAAATAGCCAAATACAATCTTAGCACCGGGAGTAATATGATGATGACTTCTTCTGTAGATGTGGAGATTTTTGGCTACGATATTGATCAAACTACAAAATTAGCAAATGAGATAGCTGAAAAAATGAAGCTGATCGAAGGAGCCAGGAACGTTGAAATAAGTCGTGAAAAGGCAAAACCTGAATTGAGGGCTGAGCTGGATCGACAGAAAATGGCTGCTGTTGGTCTTAATACCGCTATGGTTTCTACAGCATTATATAATAGAGTTGCCGGTATGACTGCCACTCGTTACCGCGAGGAGGGTAATGAATACGATGTTATTATTCGTTTCAGTGAGGAGTTTAGAAATTCCATTACCGACATTGAGAATATTAGCTTGCAAACTGCTTCCGGATCAATGGTGAAGCTGGGTGAGGTAGGCAAGGTAGCTGAGTATTGGTCGCCGCCAAATATTGAACACAAACGACTTGAGAGGGTAGTAAAAGTTTCTGCAACACCATTTAAAGTTTCTCTTGGTGAAATGGCACTGAATATCCAGCAGGTGATTGATGACACGGAGATACCCAAGGGTATAATTATTGAGGTAGGAGGAGCTTTTCAGGATCAGCAAGAAGGATTTAAGGACATTGCCCTTCTGATGCTCTTAAGTCTGGTATTGGTTTATATAGTTATGGCTTCGCAGTTTGAATCGCTGAAGATGCCATTTATAATTATGTTTTCTATTCCATTTGCTTTTTCAGGAGCGATTTTGGCCTTGCTGATAACTGATACCACTCTTAGTATGGTGGCAGCATTGGGTGCAGTGATGCTTATTGGTATAGTTGTTAAAAATGCCATTGTACTGGTGGATTATATCAACCTGATGAGAGACCGGGGGCATAGTCTTAATGAAGCAATAGTATTGTCCGGTAAGTCCAGGCTGCGACCGGTTTTGATGACTGCCTTAACCACTATTCTCGCAATGCTTCCCCTTGCTCTAAGCACCGGTGAAGGATCTGAAGTCTGGAGTCCTATGGGAATCTCTGTTATTGGAGGATTGATCTTCTCAACAATGGTTACAATGATTATTGTTCCGGTGATGTACCGCATTTTTGCGGCCACGGGGGAGCGTGATAAGAAGAAAAGTATTCATGATAAGTTTGTCTTTATGGACAATTAAGATTTTAAACTATGAAAGCAGTATTAATCATACATAACCAGGCACAGGCAGAACGTATAGAATATATGTTGGATCGTTTGAATATCAGAGGATATAGCAAATGGGAAAATGTTTTGGGGAAGGGCTCAGAAACCGGAGATCCACGGTTGGGTACGCACACCTGGCCGGAAATGAATTCCTCTGTCCTGTCCGTCGTTCAAGATGAGCAGGTTTCTGACTTATTGGAGAGCGTGAAGAAGCTGAATGCAATTAATGAAGAAGTAGGAATCAGGGCCTTTGTCTGGGAAGTATTGGAGACGGTTTAGACAGGTTACGGGTTGCCCGGTCCCTGAGGAGTCGAAGGGCGGGTTGCGGGTTGACCTTTTAGGTGAGTTAAAATCTTAATTCTTCTATCTTTGTCGCATAAACTTTTGAAATATGAAATCATATCTATTACTTTTATTCATAGGTCTGTCAATCAGTGCTATGGCCCAGAAGCCAGTGAAACAGCATGTAATAACTCATGATCGGGCAACCATTGTTACCGATCCTTCCAGAGGTGAAAATCTTTTTCCTGCCTGGGGAGTGTTTCCAGCCGAAGATATTTCAGTTCGAAAGATTCTGATGCATGTAACGCTTGGTACTCCGGATTCTATTTCAACGGCACATTGGGATTATAAGGATCATATTTCTATTACCAGGGCTGGTGGAGAAAATGGTAAATATCTTCACTACGAAATCGGAAGGATGCTAACTCCATATGGAAGTATTTACAGTACGGGCTGGGAGTTTAAGTGGACGGTTGATGTGACTGATTTTGCAATGGTACTGAGAGACAGCGTAGAAATAGTATATAATCATACCGGATATGAACCTACCTCTGTAGGTTGGGCATTAACGATTGATTTTGAGTACACTATGGGGCCTCCTCATATTAATCCCCTTAAGATTGAAAACATGTGGGTCGGAAGCTATAACTATGGTAATTCTGAAAAGCCGACTGAGGCTGAATTGATCCCAATAAAGTATAGCCCGCTTAAGGAAAGTGTAATAAACCGTCTCCGGATTCAGCATACCGGTCATGGAATGGATAAGCCAAAAGGATGCAGTGAGTTTTGCAGTCGTTGGCGGGAAATATATTTCAATGGTGATTTGGTCCAGCATAAAGATCTGTGGAAGGAATGCGGCGATAATCCTCTATACCCTCAAGGCGGTACATGGATCTTCGACAGAGCTTTATGGTGTCCCGGTGATTTGCAAGCTCCTGATATAATTGATGTACACCCGGTTTCAGGAGAGAATGAATTTAAAATTGTGATGGAACCTTATGTTGCTACTGAAAATATTCAGGCCAAAGAGGCAATCGCTTCCTGTCTGATTCAATA
>JAUVKA010000279.1 GCA_030592205.1 Bacteroidota bacterium
AACCCGGGCCTTGAAACTTATAATTTCCCCCGGAAGATATAAGTGGCGATCGCTTGTTAGCCAAACAGTTTCTCTATAATTATTAACAGCCAGGGGAGCATTATCCTGAGGCATAGCCTTGACTGCCAGAAAGCAGAAAAGTAAAAGGATAATATGTTTGTGTAATTTAATTTCCATCTTCCCAGAAGGCTGGTTTTTCAAGGCTTCCACCTTTAAGTGTACAATCGAAACATTGGGGGGAGGAATAAAAGTATGCACCTGCGTTATAGTCGTAAACAATATATGAACCCCTTGGGATCTGGTACCAGGGTAAATCTCTGGTGCCAATTTCTTCCCAGGGACAAACTACCGGGATAATGTCAAACTCCAGAGGTCTGTCGACATAAATCCTCTTCTCAGAATAGCCCGCTACCTCAAAAATCCCTGTTACTAAAACAGATGGATCAGATGTGCACCGAATATTTCCCTGAATCCTGAAAGGCTGGGTATCATACATTCCTCCATTATCGTTAACCTGGCGTGCCATATCATCCCAGAATTGCCAGGCCGTTTCTGAGATGGAATATTGTTTTACGTTAAGACTATATCGTATGGATAATGCATCCCCGAATTGCGATTGAAAATGAAGAGGAGTTTCAATAATACTATTTACCGACAGTCCTTCTGTGTTAGAGGAATAAATACCTTTCATCTTATTAGTAATCCAACAATACTTTACATCGTTATTGTTAGCCGGAATCTGGTTCCTGCCATCCCAGATATGAGTGGCATCATAAAAACTCCTGAAAAAGTAGGTGGCATCAGATTGCCAACGAAAATAAGAGGGGCCCTCATCTTCCTCATGAGTGCTGACATAAAAGGAGTAGCCATCATAAATTGGACTCGACTCAGATAATCGCCCCACAGTGTGTTTATGTGAAATACTGTCGATCTGCGGGCATTCTTTCATGACCTCAAGATCAGATTCATAAATATTTCCCTCCAAAAAGACTGATAAGCTATAAGCATTTCCAGGTACAGGAATAAACTCAGGGTCAGCAATATATCTGCCTGGATCTGTTTCAGTAAATTCGTGAGTTTCATTGTCAGGTCCATAGACACTAACTATAGCCCCGGAAACATAAGCAGGTCGAATAATACCCTGGCTTTCTGTTTCAGAAATGATAGGTGTAGAATGAGAAATTTTCACTGTTTGAGGCTGGATAGTATCATTATTAAGCAGGCATTCAATGTATAATACATCATCATAGCTCGTAGTTTCCGGGATGAAGGGGTCTACACAAGAGGAAACCGCCAGAATGGATATCAATATGATAATATTAATCAACCGCATAATTCCCTAATTTAAAATTATAACTGATGGTGAAAATGGGCTCCCCATAAATTGATAATTTATATCCCTTAATCCTTCCACGGTCATTAGTAAAGTAAACCGAGTATGCGTTTCGTCTGCCTGTAAGGTTGTATACTGAAAACATCCATGAGCTATGGGCTAGTTTCCTTTTTTTCAGATTGCCTTCAATATTCAAGGACAAATCTACTCTGAAATATTCAGGTATTCTGAATTCATTCCTCTGGGAGTAGTTTACTACTTGGTAGTCGTTGGTAAACAGATATCCTGTTGGATATGTGATAGGGCGGCCTGAATTATAAACTATGTTGGATGACAGGCTAAATCTTCGTGATATTTTATAATTGCCTACAGCAGTGAAAGCATGGGGTTTATCATAATTGGCCGGATAAGCCAGACCATTGTTGATTCTTTGCCAGTCTTCATCGCCATCAACCTGAATTATCGATCTTGCATAAGTATAGCTCAGCCAGCCGTTCAAGCGGCCGGTATTTCTACGGATAAAAAATTCCATACCCCAGGCTGTCTGATCCCCTTGCAAAACCAGGGTTTCAATATCTGGGTCGAAGGTCATGTTCACTCCATCTTTATACTCAATGATATTCTGACCTTTTTTATAATACACCTCAGCAGAAGTTTCAATTGATGAATTATTTAGATTTTTATAAAGGCCTAAGCTGATCTGGTCTGAGATCGGAGGAGCGATAAAAGGATCCGTTAGTTTCCAGCGGTCGGTAGGAGAAATGGAGGCAGTGTTTGAAAGCATAAAAAGGTACTGTCTCATCCTGTTGTAACTCCATTTTACAGAAAAATTCTTAGAGAAAGTATAATTGAAGGCCGCTCTAATCTCCGGTCCTGAATAATGCTTAATTGTTTTGCCGCTTGAATAACTCAGGGTATCAATAATATTCTCTAATTCATATGCTGAGTTCTCCTGGTAGCTGTAGATATCGCTGGGTCCCAGGTAATTGAATAGACTGTATCGGATTCCCCCATAGAAACTAAGCTGGTCAGTAAGCGATATCTCGTCAAAAACATGCAAGGCGTACTCTAATCCATTTTCTTTCCCAAAATCAATAGGGTTAAGGATTGATTCTTCTCCAAAGGGATTCAGTATTCCCTGGTTGAGTTGATGTAGTATGGCGTTCCCACCAAATCCCACCTTATGTCCCACCCAGGGATAACCTGAGGCGGTAACTTTCACTTCCTGGGATCTAACAGTGAACTCATGTTCGAAAGCTCTGGCTGCCTGGCTTGTGTTCGACTGGTAATTGGTATACATGCTGAAAATACCTGCAGCTTTCAAATTCCATGTTCCGCTTAAGGGGCGATTATATGTTATCGATGAGCCAATATTTTCATATCGATATGAATTTGTACTTGCCAGATTAAAGCGATCCTTACTGTAGTAGCCAAATATCTGGGTGGAGGAATTGTTTTTTCCAAGCAGGTGGACGCCGGTCATGATATCATAAAATGAGGCTTCACGGTTAGTTGTTTCAGCATCCTCAAGTCGATCCAAAATCCAGTCGGAATATGTGGAGCGGGTACTGAAAATGAATGAGCTCTTATCTTTTTGTATTGGAGTTTCAACAAGTAATGAGGCAGTTACCGGGCTGATACTCCCTCTGGCACCGAACTCTTTCTTATTTCCTTTTCGTGTAGAAATATCGAAAACCGATGCCAGCCTTCCCCCGAATTCAACAGGGAAATTGCTTTTATAGAGCTTGAAATCACTGATCATATCAGGATTGAATGCCGAGAAGAATCCAAAAAGGTGTCCGGTATTTATAATAGGAATATCATTAAGGAGGAATAGATTCTGATCAGAAGCAGATCCCCGTACATTAAATCCGGCAGAACCTTCGCCTACGGTCTGGATGCCCGGCATTAAAGCAGCGACTCTGAAAATATCTCTTTCACCCATCACGGTGGGGATGCTCTTGATATCTTTGATTCCAATTCGTTGAAATCCCATTTGCATACCTCTGACGTTGTGGTTTTTGCCTGATCGAACCACAACTTCTTTTACGTCAATCATCCGACTTTCCATTTCAATATTCAGGCTGCCTGCACCTCTCACATCTATCAGATATAATTCATTTTCCATGCCCAGGCAGGATACGCTTAAATTGTATGATTCACCTGATCGCAGGGTGATAGAGTATGTTCCTTCGCCATCTGTAATTGCCCCCGTGCTTGTTCCGGGTATTACTACTGTTGCACCCACAACAGGTTCACCATTCGCTATGTTGGTGATACGTCCGTTGATTATTACTTTGAGCAGGCCCTGGGACGGTTGACCGGCACCAATAACAGCCTTTTTTACAGCTCTCTCATAGGAGTAAGCACCAAACTGATCCCCGGCAGAGCTTGGCGTAATACTGTCAGTTGCAGTTAATGAAATAGCCTGTGGAATAAGGGCAAGAGGATCAGCAAGCTCTTCCGGACCGGTAAGAAAAACCTGGCTGTTAGTTTTGATAATGAAATGAATTTCTGAAGGCTTAAGGATTTGATTAAGAATGGTTTCTAAATCAAGAGCTTCTCCGCGTGTGCTTACTGTTAGATCTTTTACCCATTTCGGAAGATAAAATGTTTGAATACCATATTTGGATTTGAGCTGATCTGCAAATTCTTCAAAACTGACTTCATTCAGGTTTAAATCGATTTTTAACTTTTCATTTTCCTGGGCCATAAGAGCAGGGGCCAGAAAAAGCAGGATGCACAATATTTTGATCAGCTTTTTCATTCTTTTCCTGCTAATAGACTGTTACAATAACTAATCAGATTGATCTGATTTTCCAGCTTCATTCTTTTGAATGTCAGTCGCTGCTTTTTTATGTGATCTTTCAGGAGGGGTTTTAGCACCGGATAGAGTTTGTAAAGTGTTCGTCGACCTCTATATGTGATCAATTCATCATTTAGCTGTAGGATCCGGGTCTGGTTATTTTGATATACAAAATCGGATAATCCCCCCGGGGTAACTTTTAGATTTTTTGATTTTACCAGAAGGAAATCCACTTGTCCCTCTTCCAAAACCTGGCAAATCTGTATCCCTGTCATGGGGTTTTCAATTGGGTAGGGTTTAAAAAGACTGCCATCAAAAGTAAAATACTTAATACGATCTTTTTTGAGTACCAGTTGCAGGTAGGAGTTTGTAAAATCAGTGCTATTTAATATTAGCTGACCGGTGCTGATATCGTATCGCATAAGAAGATTATCAAAAACCACTCCCTCCATAGAGATAGATCCGGTTTTCCACTCGGGATTAAAGAAAAAAAGGATGACCAGTTGATTCGTTCATTCTTGGTGTTTGGTAGAAATCCCCATTCACCAGGCGGGAATCAATCTTATAAAGCTTATCGAAATGATTAAAAACCTTCTGTGATGATACAGGCTTATGCTCCGATTGCGCGTAGCAAATGGCTGGAGATAATGTCGTCAAAATCAACGCACTGACAAACAGGTTTAAAAAAGTTTTTCTCATTTGCTATAACGCTTCAAGGCGGAGCTTTTCATTTTATGAAAATATCAATGTATAAGCAATTAAAAAACTTAAAAAAACCTAAAAAATGTATACGAGAGTTGATGTATTTTTTGTGGGAAGGTTTAATTGGGGAGATGGGGAGATGGGGAATTGGGGAATTGGGTGTGGGTGTGTTAAGAAGTGTGAGTGATTAAAGTTTGTGTTTGGGTGTGTTAAGAAGTGTGGGGGTGAAAATTAAATTGCCAAGGGTTGGCTGCGGTCCAACCCTTGGCTGAATTGCATAAGAGTTTCAGACCTGCCAGGTTTTCAAGAACCTGGCAGGTCTGCCCTGCTGCGAAAATCTAATCAAAGTCGGGGTATTCGAAAACATATAAACCATCTGTACAACCAACGTAAATTTTGTTTTCGAAGAAGATAGGGTAGGTAGTTACGCTTGTACCAGAATCAAATAAATAAAGTGTTTTACCTGTTTCAACATCTAAGGCAGCCAACTGAAATTCTTTCGTTGCGATACTACCAGTTAAATAAAAAACTTTGTTGTCAAATATGATTGGATAATATTTCCCAGATAGATATGACTTGGGTATTTTTGTTCTCCAGTTTAATAAACCACGGGTATTCATAGAAATTAATTCGTGATAAGTGGCAAAACTGACCCTTATCATAAATAGGTTATTATTGAAAACTGTGATAGGCTCAGTACTACCCCGATTAGCTAAAAATTTTGCCCATAGTTTTTTTAAGACCCGCTTGGCCGTCTCGTAGGCACCCTGGGTAATATCATACACCTCCTCGTCAATCTCCTGAGCCACCTTGTCGCTGTAGTCTCGCTGCTCGGAGATTTCCCGCCCCAGGAAGACCATCTCCTCCCTGTGGCCGAAAGTGCGGGGCCCCAGTTTCTCACTCATGCCATACTCAGTTACCATCGCCCGGGCCAGCTT
>JAUVKA010000181.1 GCA_030592205.1 Bacteroidota bacterium
ACAATGACTTCAATAAAACTGATTTGAGGCTCATCCGGGTAATTCTCAATTTTCCTGCATTGCGACAGAAGAATTGCCGAAAGGATAATTAAAGAGCTTATTTTCCAGAGATTTTTCATCCCCATTATTTTTTTTCTGAAATATAACTGTAAGGGAACACCTTTAAAATCGAAAGTCTCCCTTATGCGGTTTTCAAGATAGCGTTTGTACGGGTCTTTGATATATTGCGGCAGGTTGCAGAAAAAAGTAAATACCGGTGTTGGATTTGGAACCTGGTTGGCATATTTTATTCTTACAAATTTCCCTTTTACTGCCGGTGGAGGAACAGATGAGATTGCTTCCTGAACCAGGTCGTTTAGCTTAGAAGTAGGTACTTTTCTCTTAAGGTTTGCATACACTTCAACAGCAGCTTCTATGGCCTTAAATATTCGTTGTTTTGTAAGGGCACTTGTGAAAACTATTGGGACATCGGTAAATGGAGCGATTCTATTATTTAGATCAATAATAAAAGATTTTGTTGATTGATTATCTTTTTCAATCAAATCCCATTTATTTACCAGAATAACAACTCCCCTATGGTTTTTTTGTATGAGTCCGAATATAGTGATATCCTGAGCTTTAATTCCATCCTCCGCATCGATCATAAGCAAGCAGACATCAGCCGATTCAATTGCCCTTACGGCTCTCATTGTGGAATAAAATTCAACATTCTCCTTTACTTTGGCTTTTTTTCGGAGTCCCGCAGTATCCATTAGGTAAAAATCAAGACCAAATTTAGAATAGCGTGAGGGGACAGTATCACGGGTTGTTCCGGAAATTGGAGTCACGATATTTCTATCTTCATCAAGCAAGGCGTTTACCAGGGAAGATTTGCCAACATTCGGACGCCCGACTATGGCAAATCTTGGAATATCAGCTTCTGTTTCATCTGGTATATCTATGAAAGAGTCAACCAGGTCATCCAATAGTTCTCCGGTTCCACTTCCAGTGAGAGATGATATTGGGTATAGATTTCCCAGACCAAGGGAATGAAAAACATGTGAATCAATGATGCGTTCGGCGTTATCAACTTTGTTCACAACTACTAAAACCGGTTTATTGGTTTTTCTAAGCAACTTGGCCATCGTATCATCCAGGTCGGTAAACCCGGCTTCAACATCAACCACTAAAAGAATGCTTTGTGCTTCGTCGAGGGCTAACAGAACCTGCTTGCGGATTTCTGATTCAAAAATATCTTCCGAATTACTGATATAACCGCCGGTGTCAATTATCGAAAATTCCTTTCCGTTCCATACTGACTTTCCATAATGCCTGTCCCGGGTAACGCCGCTGGATTCATGAACAATCGCCTTACGCGATTCAGTTAATCGATTAAACAAAGTTGATTTTCCAACATTCGGCCGTCCTACAATGGCTACTATATTTCCCATTTCGATGTTTTCAATGTGTTAATAACAGGACAATATTAATTATATCCGAATGATTTTAGCATTCCTGGTTTTTCACGCCAATCTTTCGATACTTTAACAAATATTTCCAGATGAACCTTAACTCCAAAAAAAGCTTCAAGCTCTTTACGGGCATCTATGCCTGTTTTTTTCAGGGCAGCTCCCTTCTTACCAATTAATATCCCTTTCTGTGAATCCCTTTCTACATGAATAATTGTCCTGATTCTGATAATATTCTCACTCCGCTCAAATTTTTCAACCTCCGGCTCAACTGCGTAGGGTATCTCTTGCTGATAATTCATAAGAATTTTTTCCCGGATTATTTCCGTTACAAAGAAACGTTCAGATTTATCCGTTAGTTGGTCTTTGTCGAAATAAGGAGGATTTTCAGGAAGAAGTTCCAGGATTCTGGAAAGTATATGATCTAAATTGAAATTATGCTGAGCAGATGCAGGAAAAATCTCTGCCTCCGGTAATAAATTCTTCCACCTGGCTATCAATTCCTCTACTTTATCCTGATTGCTTAGATCGATTTTATTTATGACAAGCAGAACGGGGATTCCTGTTTTCCTGACCCTTTCAAGGAAATTCAAGTTTTTATCAACCTTTTCTACTACATCAGTAACATATAGAAGCACATCACCATCTACTAAAGCAGAACGGGAGAAACTGAGCATATGCTTTTGAAGATGATAATTAGGTTTGATTACACCTGGAGTGTCTGAGTAAACTATTTGGAAGTTCTCTCCATTGACTATACCCATTATTCTGTGTCTGGTAGTTTGAGATTTGGAGGTGATAATTGAAATTTTTTCCCCTACCAGAGCATTCATCAGAGTTGATTTACCAACATTTGGGTTGCCTACGATATTTACGAATCCAGCTTTATGTGACATTTTACAAAGCTATTAATTTTGGCCTTCTCCAGCCCTATTTATCAAATCGATACATTTTCAGAAAACTAACTTCCTTAGGACTCAGGTACCGATATTTTCCGCGTGGCAGGTTTTTTTTTGTGAGCCCTGCAAACATAACCCGATCAAGTCTGCTAACATCATACCCCAGAAATTCAAAACTCCTTCTTATTATTCTATTTCGGCCACTATGAATTTCAACACCTAGTTCTTTACGGTTATTTATATCGAGTATGGAAATTTTGTCCATTCTAAATGATCCGTCTTCCAGCTCAATACCCTTAAGTAATTTGTCCAGATCTTCATCTTTAAGACCTTTGTTTAGCTTAACTTCATATACCTTTCTCACCTGATATCTGGGATGGGTTAATTTGCTTGTTAATTCCCCATCATTGGTAAGCAAAAGTATCCCGGTAGTATTTCTGTCGAGCCTGCCCACAGGAAAAAATCTTTCATTTCTACTGGTTTTGATAATATCCAAAACCGTCAATCTGCCTTCCGGATCATCGGTAGTAGTTATTACATCCTTTGGTTTATTAAGTAGAAGATATACCTTTTTCTCACCCTGTATAAGCCGATTATCTACCATCACTTTATCATCCCTGAATACCTTCGTTCCCAGTTCTTTAACTAGTTTATCATTCACCTTTACTCTTCCTGTTTGGATCAACTCATCTGCTTCTCTTCTGGAGCAGACACCGGAGGCAGCGATATATTTATTTAATCTTACTTTATCTTCTTGTTTATTGCTTTTTGAAACAGATTTCTTGTTCATTATTTTTAATTGTTTGGATGCAAATTTCCGAATTTTTCGGCAAATGATTGCTATGTTCCGGTAAATCAATACAATTATATAATATTGATCATCTGGAAAAAATTGATGAATTTTGTCAATCACACAAAAATTTCAATCATGAGCTTAATTGTATCAATTTCAGGAATCCGGGGTACCATAGGTGGAATACCAGGGCAGGGCTTAACTCCGGTTGATCTTGTTTCCTTCACTGCTGCTTATGGACAATGGTTGTCAGGGGAAGCAGCACCGGTGAATGGATCAAAATATACAGTTGTTGTGGGCAGGGATGCCAGGATATCCGGACCTATGGTCAGTTCTATTGTTTGCAATACCCTGAGTTTATTTGGTATTAATATCATCGAACTTGGCCTTGCAACTACCCCAACTGTTGAAATGGCGGTAATTAAACTCAATGCTGATGGTGGAATTATTCTAACGGCCAGTCATAATCCAGGGAATTGGAATGCTCTGAAACTGCTGAATTCCAAAGGCGAGTTTTTGTCTGAAGAGAATGGAATAAGCTTATTGGACAAAGTGGAGAAGGCTCAATTTAGTTTTGCTGAAGTAGAGCAATTGGGTACATCTACCAAAAAAGATTTTCTCATTCCTCACATAGATTCCATTCTTGAGCTGCCATTGGTTAATGTATCGGCAATAAAGGCTGCAGGATTTAAGGTAGTTGTTGATGCTGTAAATTCAGTTGGAGGATTTGCAATTCCGGAACTACTCAAAGCACTTGGTGTAACGGAGATTTCATACTTGAACTGTGAGCCAAATGGTGAATTCGCGCATAGTCCTGAACCTCTTCCTGAAAATCTGAAGCAACTTTCCGATAGAGTAATGCAATCAGGAGCAGATATAGGCATCGCTGTAGATCCTGATGTTGACCGCCTGGCGCTGGTTTGCGAGGACGGACAAATGTTTGGAGAAGAATACACTTTAGTGGCAGTGGCTGATTATGTGCTAAGTCACAGTTCTGGCAATACCGTATCAAATTTGTCCTCAAGCCGGGCCTTGAGAGATATTACCGTGAAACATGGTGGGAAATATTCAACAGCAGCAGTGGGAGAGGTCAATGTGGTGGAGAAAATGAAAGCCACATCAGCAATTATTGGAGGGGAAGGGAATGGAGGTGTGATTTATCCAGAGTTGCATTATGGCAGGGATGCTTTGGTGGGAGTAGCTCTTTTTTTAAGCCATTTAGCGAATAAGAAAAAGAAAATGAGCGAATTAAGAAGGCAATACCCTGATTATTTCATTTCGAAAAACAAGATTCAATTAACCCCTGAATATAAACCTGATGATATCCTTAAAGCCCTGACTGATGTATACAAAGATTTTAATCCAAACCTGATAGATGGAGTAAAGATTGATTTTACAGATTCATGGGTTCATCTTCGTAAATCCAATACAGAACCCATTTTACGTATTTATGCTGAGGCCCGTTCATTAATTGAATCTGAGAATCTGGCGAAAAAAATGATCAGTGAAATACAAAAACTGATACAATAATCTTATTGTAAGACCGTTAAAAAAAAAGACATAAAGGCTCGCAATACCCTATTTTCCAGCATTGTTAATATATGTTAAATATTACTAATAATCCTTTTTTCCTTTCAGGATACAGAGGCTTATTTTAAGTTTGTAGTTAGATTTTTCCGAACCGTCGGAGATATATTATTTATCAATACAGAACATGAAAAAAAGATGGATTTATGGGATTGCGATCCTGGTAATAACTGCGGCTATTATTATTTACAGTGCTTCAGGCGATGATTCCGCAGTTGAAGTAACTGCATTTGTTGAGCAAGGAGATTTTAACATAGTCGTAAGTACAACAGGGGAGTTGCAGGCTTTGAATTCTACTGATATTCGGGGGCCTGAAGGTCTAAGGGAGGTACGGGTACATAGCGTGAAGATTGTTGATTTGATCCCCGAGGGTTCGATCGTTAAAGCTGGCGACTATGTTGCTACACTTGACAGATCTGAGGCTACTCAGCGATTACAGAGCCAGGCAGATGAACTTATTACAGATGAGGCTGCCTATCGTCAGACTATTCTGGATACAACAATAACATTATTGGATTACAGGAATAAAATTAAAGATCTGGAGTATGGCCTTGAGGAAAAACAGATCATTCTTGACCAATCACAGTATGAACCTTCAGCTACTATCCGACAGGCAGAAATGAATCTGGATAAAGCAAAAAGGGCTTATGAGCAGGCATTGGCAAATTACAAATTGAAAGAAGAACAGACAAAATCTCAAACCCGTAGAGCTGAAAACCGATTAAAGGAGGAATATAAGGAAAGAGAAGAATTAATGCGTGTACTGGATCAATTTGTGATTTATGCCCCTCAGCCTGGTATGGTTATTTACAAAAAGGAATGGGGCGGAGCTAAAAGGAAAGTGGGCTCCAATATAAACGCCTGGGATCCCGTTGTTGCAACCTTGCCTGACCTGACAATCATGATATCAAGAACTTACATTAATGAAATTGATATCAGCAAGCTTGATGTAGGACAGGATGTCAGGGTAGGAGTTGATGCTTTTCCTGATAGTGAATATACCGGAAAAGTTATAGAAGTAGCCAATGTTGGGGAACAGTTGTCCTCGTCTGATGCCAAAGTATTTGAAGTGGTGGTGCAATTAAATGAAACAGACTCGATCCTCAGACCGGCTATGACAACAGTAAATGAGATATTGACAGGAATTTTTAAGGATGCTGTATTCATTCCACTCGAGTCGGTGCATAGTACAGATAGTATGTCCTATGTGCTTAAAGTCAAGGAAAAGGTAAGGCAGATTGTTGATCTTGGGCAGGCCAATGAGAACCATATCATTGTTCTTGAAGGTCTTGACAATGGAGAGGAAGTTTTTTTGACTATTCCTGAGGGAAGTGAAGATTGGAAATATAGAGGTTGGGATATTTATGAAAAGGTCAAGGAACGAAGGATTAAAGAGGAGCTTAGGAAGAAGGAAGAAGGTGAAAAGCGTAGAAAGCAAATGGAAGAACAAAAGAAGCAACGTGATGCAATGAAAAAAATTGACATGAAGAATATTTCGGGGGAGCAGATTAAGCGCTTTCAAAACATGAGACAGAATAGTAACAATGGTCGCTCTTCCACAGCGAGCGTTAAATAATAACAGTTTGATTCATGTTTAGAAGATATTTACACGATATTATTATTGCCTTTGAAGCTATCCTGGCGAATAAACTGAAATCAATACTTACTGCTCTGGGTATTATCTTTGGTGTTGCTGCAGTGATTACTATGTTGGCCATAGGTGCCGGTGCTCAGAAGGAGATTCTTGATCAGATCAAAATGGTAGGTGTTAATAATATTATTATTGAACCCATTATAGATCAGTCATCAGAGAGTGGTGAAAGTGATGAGGAGGGGAAAAAGGAATCGAAGAAATTTTCTTACGGTCTCAATTTACTTGATGTTCATGCTATTGAAAGCATTGTATCAACCGTCCAACAAGTTAGTTCTGAGATTAAGCTGAACACTTTTGTTCAGCATAACCAAATAAGACGACCAACGGTTTTACTTGGAGTTGATCCTTCATATTTTAAGCTTTACAGTCTTAACTTAAAGAGAGGAGATCCTTTTTCAGGTTATCATGAAGAATTTGGTCAGGCAGTTTGTTTGATTGGTGCTAATATTGCTTCGATAATGTTTCCAGCTGAGGATGCAATTGGGAAAATTATGAAAGTAGGCCATGCCTGGTTAAGGGTGATTGGAGTGCTGGAGAAAAGAGATGTGGTTGTTTCTTCTTCCTCGGCCGGTTTGGGTATAAGTAATACTAATGACCAGGTCTTTATTCCTTCAAAAACCATGTTGGTACGGTATATGAACCGGGCTATTGTTAATAAAAAACTACCCCAGGCAACCGGTATGAGGATTTTCGGTGGTGGCCGGGGGCGTGGGATGAATATAATGATGGCACAAACAATGGCCACGGGAAGTGATGAAGGGGCATCAGTTGTACAGAATTACCATCAGCTGGATAAGATTATTGTTCAGGTGAGCGAAACCGAACAGCTGGAGCCTACCACCGAAATTTTGTCCAGGATGGTTTTGCGACGACACAACGGAGTGGCAGATTTTAAAATTACTGTTCCTGAACTTCTACTTAAACAGCAGCAGCGAACCAAAGATGTTTTTAATATTGTTCTGGGAGCAATAGCGAGTATTTCATTGATTGTGGGTGGTATCGGAATAATGAATATTATGTTAGCTACTGTACTGGAAAGGGTTAGAGAAATTGGCACCAGACAAGCAATTGGGGCTTCCAAAAAAGATATAATAGTTCAATTCCTGGCTGAATCAATTCTGATCAGTATTGTAGGTGGATTAATAGGCGTTATACTTGGAATTGTTTTGTCCCGTTTGGTTACATATTTTGCAGATATTCTGACTATTGTGAGCCCATTTTCCGTTTTTATTGCTTTTGGTGTGTCAGCAGCTGTTGGGATTATTTTTGGATATATTCCTGCCAAGCGAGCGGCTAGTCAGGATCCGGTTGAATCGTTGAGAGCCAACTAAATATTTCATACTAAACACTAAAAAATACTTTTATGAA
>JAUVKA010000114.1 GCA_030592205.1 Bacteroidota bacterium
AAAACCCGTAGTCTTCATGGTTTCACAAAAATCCCTAAACAAGCAAAATCAAATCAACAAATCAACCAAGTAACCAAGCAACCAATCAACCAAGTAACCAAGCAACCAATTACTATAAAAATTCAAACAAAAAAACAATGAAAAAACTATTATTACTATTTGTACTATTTCAACTCTTTCGGGTATCGGATGCTCAAGAAGCAGATTCATTGAAAAACTATGTATTAGAAGAGGTTAAGATTACTTCCACTCGTATGAATACCCGCCTTAAAGACCTTCCACAAAAGGTAGAAATTATCGACAAAGCAGAGCTTAATTCTATCCCCTCTGAGAATCTGGCAGAGCTATTAAAAAAGAAAACCAATCTTGATATTATACAATACCCGGGATTATCTGCAAGTATTGGGATGAGAGGTTTTTCTCCAAGTGCCCACTCAAGAAGCTACACCTTGTTTCTGATCAATGGAAAACCTGCAGGAACAACCAACATGGCAAGTATCAATACACAGGCTCTGGAGAGAGTGGAAATCATTAAGGGACCCTATTCTGTTCTGTACGGCTCAGATGCAATGGGTGGAGTTATCAACATGATTACAAAAAAGGGAACAAACAGAACCAGTGGTTCAATGTCTGTTAAAGCAGGTAGTTTTGCCAATCTTAACTATAATGGAAATATAACAGGAAGCCTCGACAGTAAAACCAGCTTTGCTATGGGCTTTTCGAGAACTGAACAGAGACAGGACTACAGAATTGGAAAGAACAATTTACTATCGCTCTCAGACAAGGAGTCAAATATGCTTGATAAAGCTTCTTTCGGCGACGTTATGCGAAATTCCAAGTATGAGGCAAATCATATCAATGGTGAGCTAAGCAGGCAGTTGAATGACAAGTGGAGTATTGGCGCAACATCTATGTATCTGGTTGCTAACGACATAGAAACGCCTGGGAATTACTGGGGAAGTTATGGACAGAGTAAGAAAGACATCAACCGAATAAACCTTTATGGAAACATCAATGGAAACTTCAGATCCCAATCCATCAGTATTAATCCGTATTTTACTTCCGAGAATACCCTGAACTACACCGATAATACCGAAAATGGATTTGTTTCCTTTAATTCACTCGTTAATGAGTACGGTTTGAAGATTCAGGATAATATTGATTTGAATGATTTTCATATTCTGGTTGGAACTGACCTGGATATTTATGATTACAAGTCTGAACGATTTAAAGAGAAAGCCACTCCAACAAATCCTTATTCACCCAATCACAAAAGTTCAAAAGCAGCTGCCTTCACACAACTAGCTTATGCCATAGGAGGATTTAGGGCAAATGCAGGAACCCGGTTTGATTACATTACTTATGATATTGCCAGGAATGATTCGCTTAATGGCACCGGAGGTAAGGAGAACTATTATGCGCTCAATCCATCTGTTGGAGCTCAATATACATTCCCATTTAATCTGAAGGTTCATAGTAGTTTTGGAACAGCATATTCTGTTCCTGATGCCTTCAAAGTAGCGGGCTATTACAGCGTTTCTGAATATTTCGCAGCCTGGGATTTTTGGTGGGTAAAAAAATACATAGGAAACCCGGATCTCAAACCTGAATCATCTGCAACCTACGACTTCGGGTTGAATTATGTGGCACCCAATAAATTCATATCGGCAGACATGACTTACTTTCATACCAAGCACAAAGACAAAATTATTGAATACACCCTCGGCGGAGATACCACATCCTATAAAAACGCCAACAGTTCAACCATGGCTGGTCTGGAGTACTTGTTCTCTACAAATTTCGGAGCCCTTTTTAACGACAAGTTCAAGCTTGAGCTTTACATGAACTTCACACAAATACTTAAGAATGATGTTACTGAAGGTTTAATCGACACCCAGGGAAACGATAGCATTGTAATACGCCATATGTTATACACCCGCAAAAGCAATGGTAACTTTGGTATTTTGTTTGATAACTACAATGGATTCTCAACCCGATTGCATGCCCGCTATATCGGATCACGATTGGAAAGAGATAACTTCTCGAGATTAAGGCCGGATATTAATCCTGAAGACTATTATACCATCGGCGGATACACTGCAGCAGATAAAATCCTGGAGCATCCTGATCATCTAATATTTGACTATTCAGTATTCTATACGATAAAGAATAAGCGATTTGGAATTACCATATCCAATATCCTCGATGAGAATTATACAGAAAAAGATGGTTATAATATGCCTGGCAGAATGATTACCGGCAGTTTTACATACCAATTCTGACATGAAAGAGATCATCTTCATAACTGGTGGACAACGCTCAGGGAAAAGTCGCTTCGCGCAGGAAATCGCTTTGCAGAAATCATCCAATCCTACATACCTGGCTACGGCCAGGGTGTGGGATGATGATTTCAAGGAACGCATCCGATACCATCAATCAGACAGGGATCATCGTTGGACAACCATAGAAGAAGACAAGCACCTGAGCAAGCTTGATCTTAACAAGGCAACAGTTGTTTTAGATTGTATAACACTCTGGCTAACCAATTTCTTTTTCGACTCGAAATATAACATCCAAAAATCCAAAGAGCAAGCCATAGCTGAATGGGATGGTCTCATCAAACAGAATTTCACCCTAATTGTAGTAGGGAATGAATTAGGCATGGGTGTACACCCCGAAAACGAAAACGCCAGAAAATTTGCCGACCTTAACGGTTGGATCAATCAGCATATTGCAGCTAGTGCTGACGAGGTGTTTTTGATGACATCAGGAATCCCCTTAAAAATCAAATGATCTAAAACTTAAACCGAAGATGATAGAAATATTACAGAAAAAAATAGACACTAAGACAAAACCCCTGGGAGCATTGGGACGATTGGAGGAATTGGCACTAAAAATCGGAACCATTCAAAACACTCTTGAACCAAAACTGGTTAATCCAACGATACTTGTTTTTGCCGGCGATCACGGTCTCACAGAAGAGGGGGTCAGTCTGTACCCAAGAGAAGTCACCTTTCAAATGGTAATGAATTTTCTGAATGGTGGAGCTGCCATCAATGTATTTTGCCGTCAGCATGATATCCGCCTGAAAGTTGTTGATGCCGGAGTAGATCACGATTTTGCCGATCATCCCGGACTGATCCATGCAAAAATAGGCCGGGGCACACAAAATATTATGAACCGTCCGGCAATGTCAGCAGATGAATGCAATAAAGCAATAGAAACCGGACGATCACTGACTGAAAAGGAATATGATCAAGGCTGCAATATTATTGGTTTCGGAGAAATGGGAATTGGCAATACATCCTCTGCTTCACTAATAATGCATTCGCTTACCAGAATACCCATCCGCGATTGTGTTGGTAAGGGTACTGGTCATGATGAAGAAGGATTGAAGAAAAAGATCGGGATTTTGGAGGCACTTGCTAAAAAGCACAAGCCATCAGATGCGATAGATATCCTGGCTACCTATGGAGGGTTTGAAATAGCCATGATGTGTGGTTCTATGCTGGCCGCCAGAGAAAAAGGAATGATTCTGTTAATAGATGGCTTTATTGCCACTTCAGCCTTTTTAGTAGCCATAGAAATCGATCCTAAGATAATGGATAACAGCATCTTCTGTCATATCTCTGATGAAAAAGGACATCGCTCCATGCTTCAACATATTGGAGCAGATGCCCTGCTCGATATGGGCATGAGACTTGGTGAAGGCACCGGTGCGGCAATTGCTTATCCACTAATCAAATCATCGATAAATTTCCTTAATGAGATGGCCAGTTTTCAGGAGGCCGGAGTAACTGATAAAGACTAAGCAATGCACCGGGAACTGAAAATACTATTTACAACCATTATGTTCTACACCCGGATTCCGGTTCCGAAAGGAGTCGGATTTTCAGATGAGAACCTGAACAGGGCAACAAGATATTTTCCGCTCATCGGAATTCTGGTTGGGGGATTTGGAGCTATTACTTTTATGCTGGCCCACACGATTCTCAGTACAACGATAGCCATTCTCATCAGTATGATTCTGACTATTCTGCTAACCGGTGCATTTCATGAAGATGGATTTGCCGATTTTTGTGATGGGTTTGGAGGTGGATACACTAAGGATAAAATTCTGGATATAATGAAAGACAGCCGAATTGGAACCTATGGTACCATTGCTCTGATTCTAATCTTGCTCTCAAAGTTCATGCTGATAAATGAAATCAGGATAGATTCAATCCCGATTGTATTTGTTTCAGCACATGCACTTAGCCGCTTGAATCCTGTGATACTGATCCTAAGCTCAAGGTATGTTCGTCAAGACGATAACAGTAAGTCAAAACCTGTGGGTAGAAAAATCTCTTTTACAACACTTTTAATTGCTCTGATATTTGGATTGGCGCCATTGTTCATGCTCCCCATTGTATTTATCCCCTTTTTAGTCATTCTACAGGTCCTCATTCTGTTGGTATTCAGGCAATACATACATAAAAAGATCGGTGGATATACCGGAGATGTACTCGGCGCCTTACAGCAACTTTCAGAGATTGCTTACTATTTGTGTTTTATTGTACTCAGCAGGCTATTATGAAAGTACACCTGCTAAGACATACCAAGCCTGATATCCAGGAGGGTATTTGTTACGGACAAACAGATATCGACCTGTTATCTTCTTTCGATACTGAAAAAGAAGATGTTCATTCTCTTTTGGGTTCCACTAAATATGGAAGTATTTATTCCAGTCCTTTGAAAAGGTGCGCCAGGTTAGCCAGATTTCTGACTCCTGACATTAACAAGCTGAATTTCGATGACAGATTGATGGAGCTGAATTTTGGCAGCTGGGAGATGAAGCCCTGGAAGGAGATTGAGAAATCACCAGAGGCTGTTAAATGGTTTGATGACTATCTCAATGTACCAACGCCTGGTGGAGAATCTTATTTGCTCTTGCTTGAAAGAGTCAGACATTTTATTGAGGATCTGAAAGAGAACCAAAGTAAGAATTCTGTTCTGATCGTTACTCACCTGGGCGTATTAAGAGCATTTTCGGCAATTATCACTAATACGGAGCCTAGGGAGGTATTCGGCCTAAATGTTGGCTACGGGAAAATCTACGAGATAGAGATTCCCCCCGATAGTACGACAACAAGGGAGCATGCTCCCTTGTCTCGTTCTAGCGACACCCCCGTGGTGGAACCCGAGGATGCTCCCTTGCTTCGCCCCATCATGTTTGTTGGTACCGGTTCTGATGTCGGAAAAAGTATAATCAATACCGCTTTCTGTCGGATTTTCAAGCAGGATGGCTATCACCCGGCTCCATTCAAAGCGCAGAATATGTCGCTCAACAGCTTTGCTACTCCTGACGGGCTTGAGATTGGCAGAGCACAGGCTGTTCAGGCCGAAGCTTGCGGTATTGACTGCGAGGTAGAGATGAACCCGGTTTTGCTCAAACCAACCGGCGACACCGAATCTCAGGTGGTTCTTCTTGGTAAACCGGTGGGTCATCAGTCGGCTGTGGAATATTTCAATCAAACCGACAGGGATATATTGTTCAACAAGGTTATGGCAGCTTATTCAGTTCTCGAGCAGAAGTATAACCCCATAGTTATTGAGGGGGCAGGTAGCATATCAGAGATTAATCTCCGCGACCGTGACATCACAAATATGCGGGTGGCAACAGACAAGAAGGCAGCCGTTTTTCTGGTAGCAGACATTGACCGTGGAGGTCTTTTTGGCAGTGTTTATGGCACCCTGGAACTACTTTTGCCAGATGAACGCGAACTCATTGAAGGAATTATCATTAATAAGTTCCGTGGAGATCTATCCCTCTTTGAATCAGGAAAGAAACAACTGGAGTTATTGACCGGGGTACCTGTCACAGCAATCATTCCCTGGTATGATTCTATCTTTATCGAAGAGGAAGATTCGGTGGTTCTAAAAACCAAATCCGTAACGGCCTCCAAAGATAAAGTTAACGTGGCCGTTGTGTTGCTGCAGCACATGTCGAATTTCACTGATTTTCTCCTCCTTGAACGAATAAAGACAGTACATCTATATTATGCATCAACGCCAGATGACCTGAAGGATGCAGATGTAATCATTCTGCCCGGTTCAAAAAACACCATCGCTGATCTCAATCATCTTCGTAAGCAGGGGATGGCAGCTGCAATTATCCGGGCACACCAAGAGGGAAAAGCCCTTTTCGGTATTTGCGGTGGTTACCAGATGATGGGACTTGAGATTCGTGATCCTGATAAGGTTGAAGGTAATGTGGAGATCATACCCGGGCTAGGTATTTTACCGGTGAGAACTGTACTGACGCCTGCCAAAACCACCAAACAGGTGAGTTTCAATTTTCTTGATTCTGATGAAAATTGTCAGGGATACGAGATTCATATGGGGATCACAGAAACGGATGAGCAAGGCAGTCCGCTATGCCTGATAAAAAGAGACAGACCGGATGGTTACTTCCTGAACCAGAAGACCTGGGGAACCTACATTCATGGGATCTTTGATAATGAGGTTGTTCTCTCTTCCATTACGGGCATAGAATTCTCATCTGAGGGATTTAACCTTGATCTGAAAGCATTTAAAGAACAACAATACGATAAACTGGCTGACCTGGTAAGGCAAAATACTGACCTCAACCAGGTATATCAGGCACTAAAGATTGAGTAATGTTACACGGACACGGAAACGATATTTACCGATATAGTAAGCGGATCAAACTGGATTTCAGCTCAAATGTCTGGTATGAGCCACCTTCCGATAAATTGCTTCATCACCTGGCTGATTCACTGAAAACTGTCAGCAATTATCCTGATCCGGATGCCGGACCATTGGTAACTAAACTGGCAGAATTCCATGAGCTCTCCCCGGATAATGTACTTGTCACCAATGGATCGATTGAAGGGATGTACCTGCTCGCACAGGTTTACCAAGGCAGGAAGTCGGGAGTTGTTGTTCCATGTTTTTCTGAATACGAAGATGCCTGCACATTGCATAAACATGAAATCAGTTTTTTACAAAACGAAATCTTCAGGCAGCATGGAAAAGTTTTCAAAGAAGATCTGATCTGGTTTGGAAACCCAAATAATCCCGATGGAAAACAGCTTTCCATTGGAGAGCTCAGGGATTTACTTGAGAGAAATCCTGAAACGATACACATTGTAGATGAAGCTTATGCAGAGCTTTGTCCTTCCTTTGTTTCAGGTATTCCCCTGCTTCATGAATTCCCAAACCTGGTAATAATCAGGTCATTCACTAAATGCTTTTCCATCCCGGGTATTCGTCTCGGTTATTTATTGGCCTCACCCAAACTGATTCTCCAAATACAGAAATACAGAATTCCCTGGGTCGTTAGTTCTCTGGCTATTGAAGCAGGACTTTTTATTCTTGTTCATTTTTCAGAGCTTCTCCCGGATCCGGAAAGGATAAAGGCTGAATCAGCGGATTTCCATCGTCTTTTGTCGTCTGTTAAAGGTATGAAGGTTCATCCGACAAGCTGCAATTTCTTGCTGGCTGAGCTTGATATACATACTGCGGCCTGGCTCAAAGATCAGCTCATCCACCACCAAGGAATCCTCATCAGGGATGCTTCAAATTTCAGGGGCTTGAATGAGCGTTTCTTTCGCGTATCACTCAGAAAACCTGAGGAGAACCGCATTTTAGTAAAGGCTCTGGATGCTACACTTAAAATTCTTCCGGATGCTTCCATTTAAACAAATTATCATCCCCCTGATCATCGGATTTATCCTTGATCTTATACTTGGAGATCCCCGGTGGCTCCCACATCCGATAAGGCTCTTCGGATTCCTTATCAATTATGGAGAGAAACTCTTGTACCCGGGGAAGCGAAAGAAATTGAATGGTGCATTTCTGGTTATCATCCTTACATCACTAACATGGATAAGTCTCAGATTATTGATGGATCTGGTTTCTCACACTCCTGTACTTTTTTACATAACAGCAGGGATACTGGTTCATTTTGGTATTGCCAACCGCAACCTCCTTGAAGAATCATGGAAAGTAATCAGGGTGTTGAAACGCGAGGGTCTGGAAGCAGGTCGTCAACAACTCTCGACAATTGTGGGTCGCGACACATCCGACCTGACTGAAAATCAAATCAGAATTGCAGTCCTTGAAACTTTGGCCGAGAACCTCAGCGACGGTGTTGTTGCACCCCTTTTCTATTACGCCATCGGCGGGGTTCCCCTGCTTTTTTGCTATAAAATGATCAATACTCTCGACTCCATGATCGCCTATAAAAACGACCATTACCGTCAGTTTGGCTTTTTCGCAGCCCGGGTTGATGATGTGGCCAATTATTTACCTGCCAGGATCACCGCATTTCTCATGGCCCTGGTGGCCTTAAGTTGGAGGGGACTGAAATATATCTTCAAATACGGCCATCAGCATGCCAGTCCTAATGCGGGTTATCCCGAAGCCGCCCTGGCCGGCATTCTCAACTGTCGCTTTGGAGGAACGAACAGCTACCACGGAATTCAGGTTCAGAAGCCGCTAATAGGGAAAAAAGATCGAAGCATTAGTGATCGTGATATCAAAAAAAACCTGGGTATCAATTTAATGGTTAGCATCCTGGTAGTCCTGGGCATTTCTTCTGTGTATATTTATCTGAAATAAAATCTCTGATGCAAGTACCTGCCATAGATATTATCTGTTCTGATCTGGAAAGCATTTGGATTCCAGAAATCTGGATTGAAGTAGCCAGGCACACAGGTATTCAAGCACTGAGCAAAACAACCCGGGATATTAAGAATTACGATGAGCTAATGACTTTTCGCATTAAAACATTGAAACAACATAAACTTAAACTATCTGATATTCAACAGATAGCTAACAGTATCAAGCCGCTTCCAGGGGCAGTGAAAATGATCTCTTGGATCCGCTCTGTCTGTCCTTTCTTTATCGTATCTGACACATTTATTGAAATTGTCGGTCCGCTGGCTAAAAAGTTGGGAAGCCCTCCACTTCTGTGTCACACGCTGGAAACCGATGAACAAGGTTGCATCACAAATTATCATCTTCGCAGCAAGAATTTCAAGCGGAAGGTGGTTCAGGCCTTTCAGGATCTGAATTTCAGAGTGACGGTTATTGGAGACTCATACAACGATCTGCATATGTTAAAAATCGCCGATCAGGGAATCCTATTCAATCCACCAAAAGACATTCAGAACAGCAGTCCTGGCCTGGGACAAACATTCAGTTACAAGGAATTGAAAGCAACTTTGGAAAGTACGGCTTCAACAATACAATAATTCTTTTAAGATATTCATATCTTTTTATCTTATTTCTCCTTATCTTTGCATCGTAACACAAGGGTATGTTATCTAAAACAACTGAATATGGTATTAGGGCACTGATCTATATCCAGTCTGAAAATCAGGCCGGTATACGGCCAAAAGTACCAGTAATTGCGAAAGGAGTTGGTTCTCCGGCCCATTATACTGCCAAAGTCCTTCAAACTCTTGCCAAACATAAGCTGGTGAGTTCTGCAAAAGGACGCGGTGGTGGGTTTTACTTCGAGGATGAATCTGATCCAATAAGCCTTTACGATGTAATAAAACTACTGGAAGGCGAGGCCTTCTTCAGTCGCTGTGGATTTGGATTGGACTCTTGTTCAGACGAACACCCATGTCCCATGCATAATGACTATCATCCAATCAGAGAGAAATATATAGAAACAGTATCACGATTAACCATTAATGATCTGGCGCTAAAAGTAGGTCAGAATAAAGCATATCTGCATGACAAAATCTGGTAAGCATACAGGGAATAAACTTGAAGCTTTGCTCGATCTGTTTGAAGGATTAGCCTTAAACAAGCCGGGTAAGGAACTATACCTTAAGCATAAATGGGCTGTAGAAGCTGTTGAACCGGCAGATGTTATTGATGTAGTTGACCAGCTGGTGCAGAAGGAAATTCCGATGGATCAAATAAAGACCGGTATCTCCAAAGCACTCAATCTTCTGTATCAGACACTCTCATCCCTACCAGTTCCAGAACCGGTATATGGGGGATTCCTCTTT
>JAUVKA010000115.1 GCA_030592205.1 Bacteroidota bacterium
GAAATACAACAGTTCTCCAGACTCATTAAGGAATTGCCGGAAATCCCAATGCAGGAATTGGATGGGGAAAAAGTATTAGCCCCGGCACATGAGTATAGTGGGAAACAAAATATAGAGAACCCTGAATTATATGCCATCTTCCCATATCGGACTTATGGAATAGGAAAGGACGATCTTGAGCTGGCACGCAGAACTTTTGAGAATAGGTTGATTAAGCAAACCGGAGGATGGCAACAGAATGCCATAAAGGCTGCCCTCCTTGGATTAACTGATGAAGCAAGCAAATTAACATCTCAAAACTTCAATGCTTCAAGCACTTTCTATCGCTTCCCAACTATGTGGGGGCCTAACTATGACTGGACTCCGGATCAATGTCATGGTTCAGTTGCCATGTCAGCTTTACAAAGGATGTTGGTACAGTACGAAGGAGATAATATTTATCTCTTCCCAGCGTGGCCTGACAGCTGGGATGTGGACTTTAAATTGAAAGCTCCAAAAAATACGACCATTGAGGCTACCTTGAAAAATGGTGAAATAACTCACATGAAAGTTACTCCAGTGGAAAGAGAAAAAGATGTGATTCTTAAAATGTTACGAACGCCATACTGAAAACTTAACTAATCAGCCATAATGAAGAACTACCAGTTTCTTATTCTAATCATCAGTTTTTTCATTTCATCCTGTGCATTAGGTCAGAATCTGGCCCCTATGGCATCTATACAAGGAAAAGGGACAAATCCAGGCGCTATAGCTGATGGAATTATCCAATCTGCTGGTAATGGTGAATGGTTTGCTAATACTAAGGCATTTTGGTGGGGAGAGATAGATTTTCCTGAAATAACATTGACTTGGGATGATCCCCAGCTAATTAGTAAAATAACCATTTTTGACAGACCTGGTTTGCAAGACCATGCAGCTGCCTGTCAACTGGTTTTTGCTGATGGTAGCAAGGAGCAAATCTGGGCCATACCAAATGATGGTTCGCCCAGGTCTATTTCCTTTACACCCAGACTAAGTGATTTTGTCAGAATCGAAATCGTAGATGGTTTGGGAGATCATATTGGTTTGTCGGAAGTTCAAGTTTTCCTTGAAAAAAACACATCAGAAGAAAAAGCCGAAAAAAAGCAATTCTCGGATTGGGTGTCCTATGTAGATCCGACTATTGAATCTGGCAGAGGGCGTTGGTTTTTTTGTGTGCCTGGCAGTCGTCCCTTCGGTATGGTTTCGGCCGCTGCTCATACCCGAAATAAGGCCCAGGGAGGTGGTGGATACAATTACAATAGCACAGAGATTCTGGGATTCTCCCAAATACACAACTGGGTCATGGCCGGAATCAGCATTATGCCGGTGACTGAAGATCTGTCTCCCAATGAGGGAGAACAGTCGTGGAAATCATCTTTCTCACACGACACCGAGATTATTGAGCCTGGCTATCACAAAGTATTTCTTGATCGCTATAAAACTCAGGTAGAATACTCTTCAACAGAAAGAGTGGCATTTTATCGCATGGTATATAGCGAAAAGAACATGGCCAGACTTCTTATATCGCTAGGAGGATCTTTGGGACCATTGAGTTGTGTTGATGCAAAAGTTCAATGGATTAGTGAAAATCAGATTGCCGGTTCTGTTGGAATGACTGATAGGATCTGGGGTGGACCCGAAATAAGCCATGCATATTTTGTTCTGGAAATGGATCATCCAATGGTGCAAATGGACGGCTGGATTGGTAAATCTGAATCTTTACCTGATATCAAGTCATTCGATAACCCTGTCAGTCAAGAGAGACTAAGCAGCGACAAAAGAGATTATCTCTTTAAAAACCTTCCGTCTGAACAGGCTGGCGTTTCATTAGCATACAATGTTACACCCGAGGATACGGTTTTGATTAAGATTGGAATTTCATATACCAGTATAGAGAATGCAAGAAATAATCTTCAAGGCGAATGTCCACATTGGGATTTTGATCAGGTTTGTAACGATTCCAGAAGAGTCTGGAATGATTGGCTGGGAAAGATAAAAGTAAAAGGGGGAAAAGTAGAAACCAGGGTTAAATTCTATACTGATCTCTGGCATGTATTATTGGGCAGACATAAAATCGATGACCTGAATGGGGATTACCCCAATCTGATGGGAGAGCCAAAAACTTTAACTCTACCAAAAGATCTGAGTGGACAGGTCAAGTTTCACATGTATAATTTTGATGCCTTGTGGTTGACCATGTGGAATCTGAATGTATTATGGGGTATAGCCTGGCCTGAGATGTTGGATGAGTTTTCTGCATCTCTGGTTCAATATGCTGATAATGGTGGGAAATTGCCCAGGGGGCCTTGTTCAGGTGAATACACAGGCATTATGACTGGTTGTCCGGGCACTTCTATGATTACGGCTACCTGGCAGAAAGGATTACTTACAAAAGTTCCTGAAGAAAGGGCATACGAGGCCATGAAAAAAAGCCATCCATTGCAAATTCGAGGAGATGAACATTCTCCCGGTCTCCTGGTACAAGGAGGATTTGAGTACTGGGCTCTGGCGCAGATGGCGGAGGAGATTGGTGAAACTCAGGATCTTGCAGAGTTTTATCAATGGTCAGAGAAATGGAAAGTCTGTTACAACCCTAAGTATAAATTACTGATGGGTAAAGAAGTGGATAATCCTCTGAGCGGCAAGGGCTGGATAGAAGCCAATGCCTGGCAGGGAACTTTCGGCGTTTCACATGACATTGCAGGGCTCAGCAGTTTAATGGGGGGAAAAGATTCCCTAGCTGGAAAATTGAATTATGCATTTGATCAAGCAGCAGCAAAAGACTTTGTTTTCGGTTATGGAGGAGGCTATGTGAGCTATGCCAACCAACCCGGATGTTCCGGAGCACACGTGTTTAATCATACCGGTCACCCCTGGCTAAGTCAGTACTGGGTACGAAGAGTTAGCCGTCAAGCCTACGGTGGAACCAATCCAAACCTGGGATATGGTGGCCATGATGAAGATCAGGGACAAATGGGTGGAGTAAGCGCTTTAATGAAGCTCGGGCTTTTTAGTTTGAGAGGCACCAGTTCCAAGAATCCCATCTACGAGATTACTGCTCCTGAATTTGATGAAATAGAAATAGAATTAGATCCTCGCTATTATCCAGGGAAAACATTTCTAATAAGAACGATCGGTGAACCAGAAAATCACTTTTATATCCAAAAGGCAAAACTAAATGGTAACACCTTGAATAACTGCTGGTTTAGTCATGCCGATTTTGCCAAAGGAGGCCTTTTAGAACTTTGGGTAGGACCAAAAGCCAATAAACAATGGGGTGATAGCCCAATAAAAATCAACCAATGAAAGAGAAACTATTAAGACTTAGCAAGACAATTACCTTTCTTTTAGTAATGTCAATTCTGCTAATGCAGTGCAATACTATTACCCCCTCCGATGATAAATTGGAAGAGGGTTTCATTAATCCTTCCACAGAAAACAGGCCCCTTGCTTTATGGCCATGGCTGAATGGTTATGTTGATACAACGAAATTGGTTTATGAATTGGAACAAATGAAGGACAAAGGAATGCGGGGCGCTCTGATATGGGATGTCGGCGCACTTTCAGATCCTGAAAAAATGATTCCTGCCGGACCTGCTATGCTGGGAGATCAATCCTTGCAATATTTCTCTCTCGCACTAAAAACTGGCAGCATGCTTGATCTCGATATCGGTTGGTTCGCATCCAGTAGCTGGAACGCAGGTGGGCCATGGGTAGAGGAGGCTAATGCAGCTATGGAATTACTAAGTTCGAGTCAGGTAGTGGAAGGGCCATCAAAACAAATAATATCAATAGCAAAACCAAAGAGCCGGTTTGGCGAGGTCTTTCGATATTCTTTGATATCATCCCTGGCTATTCCCTACTCAGAACTTAGGGAAATTAACAATACTAAAGGTCAAACAATCTTACTCGGTGATTATACATCAGAAGACAAGTATATTGAATGGGAAGTACCTGAAGGAAAATGGGAAATCATCTCCTTTTTCATGAGTAATTCAGGGCAAGAACTGGAGTGTCCAAGTCCAAACTCTAATGGCTTAATTATAGACCACCTTAGCCGCATAGCAACAAAGAATAACTTCGATAGTGTTTTAACACGACTTGCTCCAATAAATACCCCTGAAAATCATCTGAAGTTCTTAATGCTCGACAGCTATGAAGTAAGGCCTATGACAGACTGGTCTCCACTATTTGTCCAGGAATTCTCTTCGCGATATGGATACGACCCGATTCCATTTCTACCACTACTTCGGGGTTATAGCAGTAAAGATACTGTGATTGACGAACGCTTTCGTGGCGATTACAGTCGCTTGGTGAGTGATATGATGATTGAAAACCATTTCGCACAGTCGGTAACAATTGCAGATAAAAATGGATTTGAGATGATAACAGAGGCTGGCCACGGAGGCTATCCACGTGTTGACCCACTAAAAGCACTTGGTAATTCACACATCCCAATGGGAGAATTCTGGAACAGGAAACGGTTTTGGGTTACCAAAGAGGCAGCAAGCGCTGCTCATATTTATGGTAAAAAGTTGGTGGCTTCTGAATCACTTACAGGTTGGAATCACTGGCAGCATGGCCCAACAGACTTCAAACAGTTAATTGATGTAGCATTCTGCGAAGGCCTTAATCAAGTTGTTTTTCACACCTTCGCTCATAACCCTGAAATTGCAGGCAAGCCTGGATTTGTATATCATGCCGGCGAACACATCAATGTAAATACAACATGGTGGGAAATGGCACGGCCTTTTATGGATTATATCGGAAGATGCTCCTATATGCTGAGGCAGGGTAATTTTGTTGGGGACGCATGTCTCTATTATGGCGACCAGGCACCTAATCTGGTACCGCCGGAACGTATCGACCCCAACATAACTCCAATATTTGATGACACCCAGTGTCTTCATTGTGGTAAACCTAAGCCGGTTAATCCTGGAAAAATGACGGGTTACGATTATGACTATATGAATGCCGATATTATTACTACAACATTAACAATAGAGAACGGAGAATTAGTATTACCATCTGGACTTTCATATAAATTGATGTTACTTCCCGATAGGAACGATATCTCTTTTGAAGTATTAAAGAGCCTTGAAGAATTGGTTTTTGAGGGTGCCATAGTTATTGGCAGAAGACCTGAAAGAACAACCTCACTGAAGAACTACCCCGATTGTGATGTGGAGGTGAAAGCAATTGCCGATAAATTATGGGGCAAGTGCGATGGTGAAAAGATACTCTCAAATACCTATGGAAAAGGGACTATTTACTGGGGGAAGTCAGTAGAACAAGTACTTGAAGAGCTTAATGTTCATCCCGAATTTGAAGTACAGGGCATTGATAATTGCGACTCGCACATCGATTATATCCATCGTCAGACTGAAACAGAAGATATCTATTTCGTATCAAATAGCAGTCCGAAAGAGGAAAAAGTTACTTGTGTTTTCAGAGTTGATAAAAACAGGGTTCCTGAATTATGGGATGCTGAAACCGGATTAATACAGCGGGATGTAGAATTTTCAATAGTGGAAAACGGAATAAGTATTGAACTAATTATGGATCCCCTGGCATCAAGATTTGTAGTGTTCACAAACAACTCTACAGGTAAAAACGATGCTGGATTAGCCTATGATTTACAATATGGCTTTCATCAAAAACAGGAAGCAGGCGAAATTATTGAACCAATAGATATAAGCGATAATTGGGAAATTAGTTTCAATCCTGAGATGGGTGGGCCGAAAACCTATCAGCTTGAGAAACTTACAAGCTGGTCTGATAGCGATAATCAGGGCGTCAAATATTATTCTGGCTCAGCCAACTATAGCAGAGATTTTTCAATAAGCGAGGAAACATTATCCAAAGGAGCAGAAGCTTTTGTAAGGTTCGAAGATATTCAGGAAATGGCTCATGTTTTTGTTAATGGCAAGGATTGTGGTTTTGTCTGGACTCCACCATATAAAGCGCGAATCACTCCGTATCTAAAAGCAGGGACAAATAAAATCACCGTTCAGGTCATTAATACCTGGAACAATCGAATTGTTGGGGATTTAGTGAATCCAAATGAAAAACCATTTACCAACACGAATGCTAAAAACAAATTTTCTAAAAATAGCGCCTTGTTGAAATCAGGTCTGATGGGCAAAGCAGAAATACTTTTTTCGAAATAGATTATTATAATGAAACAAGTTGGCATGAATAAATTTAAGTTTGTTCAGATTTTTATCCTTTTTGTATTCATAATTGGTTCAGCAAATTCTCAAACATTAGATTTAGGGCCTGATGTTTTAAAGTTCAAGTCTTTTGTCTGGCCAAATGAAATCCCGGAAGATTGTCCATTCGAACAATCAGAAGAGATTAACGGTATTAAGTTCCTGGGTATAAAAAGCGGCTTTCATTATGGTGATACCTGGTACCCGGCCTGGGCTGAAAATGACACCTTATACTCTCCCTGGACCGACGGCAGAACAAAGCGACTTGATGGATATATCGACTGGTCGCAGTCATGGGTAGATCCGGTACACATTACTACAGGCCAGGGAGTTATCATTGGAGACGATCCTCTTACCCTAAAAGCTTATAGCATTGGCCTTCATAAAAAATCACCTGCTTTTCCTTATCATGGACGCTATCCGGCAGGCTCATTAATATACAATGGTGTTTGGTATTATGGCACTTACTGCCTGGATCCGGCAGGCTATACGAAATATGGAAATGATACCATTAACTGGCCTTGGATGGGACCATTTGTTGGCTTCCGGACTTCAAAAGATTATGGACATAGGTGGAAAGAATGCCCACATACGCCAGAAGAACCATTATTCGGTGAAACTGGTATTAATGGTTATCCGGTTAAAATTGGCGCTCCCCACTTTGTTGATTTTGGTAAAAACATGGAGCATTCACCTGATGGAAAGGCCTACATGGTTGCCCATGGTGCCGATATTTTTGACACCAAAAGTCGAGGGATTTGGAACAATAGCTGGATTACCGGAGACCAGGTTTATCTAATAAGGGTAACTCCATCTATAGAAAATATCAATGATGCATCAAAATATGAGTTTTATGGTGGAAAAGAAGATAATGATAAGCCAATATGGACCAATGATTTTAAAGAAATAAAACCTTTATTGGAATGGAATAACAATATGGGCTGCGTTACAATCACTTACAATGCCCCGCTTAAAAAATATATAATGTGCGTGACAGATGGTGGGAACACCTACTCAAGAATGAATACCTATTTGTTGGAATCAGATAGTATTACAGGTGAATGGAAAATGGTAAGCTATATGAAGAATTTTGGTGAACAAGCATATTTTGTAAATATTCCATCGAAATTCATAAGCAAAGATGGGAAAACAGCCTGGTTGCTTTATTCAGGAAATTATTGGGATAGCATGAACGGTGAAAGTATTGGTGTTAATCCTCCCGGCAGCCACTATGGAATGGTGTTTCAGAAAATTCAATTGTTAAATGAATCGCTCAGACCACAGATGTAAGTGTAAGGACCGGTAATAATTAACAAAAAGATGAATTCAAGAGAGCGTGTTCTAAAAGCCTTTAAGATTCTTCCTGGTAAACCTGATCGTGTACCAGTCCAATTTGAACTATGCAGACAATTATATGATCACTTTGGCAGGGAGTTGGGAATACCTGTAAATTATACGGAGAACCTGTACGAAGATGTTACTTACCGAATCAGTGCCAATGAATTACGTTTGGCAATGGGTTGCGATGTAGTGGTAACTGGTGCTTCTGTTTCCGACGATTATAAGATTCAAACTGATGAAAATGGTCATTGGGACAATGAGTATGGAATGAAAATGCGCCAGGGTGATATTTATGTTGAAGTGGTGGATTATCCTCTGGCTAATGCCCAGACAAAATCTGATATTGAAAACTATATTTTTCCCGGGGTTGATTCCCCCGGCCGTTTTAAGGATGCCGAAGCTTTGGTGAATCGGTATCGCGATGAATATCTGGTGATTGGAGATATTGAGGTCACTGTTTTTTCATTGGCTCACCAGTTGGTGGGTATGGAGAAAATGTTGATCGACATGATGATGGAAACAGAGTACGTAATTCCCTTGTTTGAGGCCTGTGCTGAATTTCAGACACAAATTGGTCTGCGACTGATTGAAAAGGGTGTAGATGCCATCTGGTTTGGTGATGATTTTGGAACTCAGCAAAGTCTGATAATGGCTCCAGAAACATTTCGGAGTCAGCTAAAACCGATTTACACAAAGATGATCCAACGATTCAAGGATGCCAAGCCAGATATTATTCCGATTCTTCATTGTGATGGTGCAGTGTCAATGCTGCTTGACGATATCCATGAGGTTGGTTTTGAGGTATTTAATCCGGTGCAACCTGGAGTCCCTGGCCACCTTCCTGAAGATATGAAAAGTGGTTTTGGCGACAAATTTGCATTCTGGGGTGCAATCGATCAGCAGGATCTGTTGCCAAATGGATCAGATGAGGAGTTGGAGAAAGACATTATGGAAAAAATCTCGATTCTCGGAAAAGGAGGAGGATACATGATATCTCCAGCACACATTATTCAAAATGATGTTTCACCGGAAAGGGTGCTTAAGTTTATTGAGCTGTGTAAAAAACATGGTGAATACTAATAAGGAAGAAAATTTAATATCCCGACCATGAAAAAGATTACCTTTTTGTTGATGATTGTCTTAATTGCTTCTTGTAGTTCTCCTGTACCACAGATTTCTGATATGGCTTTAGGATTTGAAAATCCGGGAAATAAAGCACGACCGAAAGCTTATTGGAATTGGTTGAATGGCGATGTAACACACGAGTATTTGACTCGCGATCTGGAAGAAGCAAAAGCCAAAGGACTTGGCGGTCTGCAGATATGGGATACTGAGGCAATGAGAAATCCAGGTGGTATTGTTCCTGCCGGCCCGCCTTTTATGGGTGATAAATCTGTAGCGGCAATTCTTCATGCTTTGAAAGAAGCAAAGCGTCTTGACCTTAACATGGGATTAATTACTTCCAGTGGCTGGAATGCCGGCGGTCCATGGGTACCTCCGGAAATGGCAAGTAAGAATCTCTACTTTTCCAGCGTAATTATTGACAGTTCCATCAAGGTAAAACATGAACTTCCATTTCCGGAAGTTCCCAGAAGGTGTCCAAAAGGGGAAGATGGATTGCCTAAATGGTATATTGATGTGGCTGTTCTGACCTGGCCAGACACTGGAGATAAAGTAATTTCAGATCTATCGCAAGTGATTAATATAAGCGATAAGTTCATAGACGGTAAATTGAATTGGATAGTGCCTCCGGGAAAATGGAGAGTACTGCGCTATGTTTGCAGCAATAATGGCCAGCAATTGATTGCAGCCAGTCCTAATTCTAAAGGGCCTTTCATCGATTTTCTGGATCCGGAAGCTACCCGCTTTCATTTCAGGTATATCCTCGATAAACTTGGAATAAAAAAGGGAGGTGATCCGGACATCCCGTTGAAAACCCTTGATGTAGACAGTATGGAGTTGCACGAGGGTATACAATGGACAACAAAATTTGGTCAATGGTTTATTGAGCAACACGGATATGATCCCATATTATGGCTTCCTGTCCTGTCAGGTTGGACCATTTTAGATGAAGAAGAAAGTGGACGTTTTCAATATGATTATCAAAAGACTGTCAGCGATCTCCTGATATTCAGTCATTATACCACAGGAAGTGAAATCTGTGCAGAACATGGGCTGCAATTAGCTGGAGAAGCTGGTGGACCGGGGCCTCCGATATGGAATAGCTGCCCTGTAGATGCATTGAAAGCACTGGGTAATGTAGATATACCACGTGGTGAATTCTGGATAAGAAACAGGAATAATATTTTTCTTGTTAAAGAGATAGCCAGCGCATCACATATCTATGGAAAACCAC
>JAUVKA010000398.1 GCA_030592205.1 Bacteroidota bacterium
AGAATCAGCCAAACGGCAAATTTTAACTGCTTTTAAGCTGGAAAATCCTGAAACTGATATTGCAAATGTTGGCGTTTCAAATGGGAGGATCATTTTTACCGTATCAACATCAGACTATAGATATCCCAACAGGGCAATTGACCAGGTAAAAGACTCTGTTGACCAGGAACTTGAAAAAGCACTGGAATGGCTGGTTGGTGATCAGAAAGCCCTGAAAGATGAACCTCGTTACCCGGAACCAATGTGGGGAGGAGGAGGGATTTATCCTGAACTTGAAGATAATTTCAATAACATAGTTTTCTATTGGGCAGCAAACCAAAAAGAAGACTTACTCCGAACAGTTAATGAAGATGTACCGACAGCACAGAAATTTATTCAGGAAAGATTGCCCTCAAAACCTACAGATGAACCAATGTACCTGATATTGTGCGCTGGGAGTGGGGGAGGTTGGGCTGTTAATGCATACCGGCCAAAGGAAAATGGAATTATCAGCCTTAGTACCCATGGCATTTTATCTATTTTCGGACACGAGTTGGCCCACACCATGCACGGACCAAGCAATGATGATGGTGAAGTAGCAGGGATCTCGCCTATTCCAAATCGCGGAGAAGCTCATGCTGGTTGGTTTCAGGGCAAAGTAAACGCCCTTTTTAAAGAAGAACTACTGGTAGAGTCTAATAGAAATTGCAATTCAATGTTTAATTATGATCCGGATGGCAATGCTCTTGATCTGGCTACTCATTACGAAAACAAAGCTCTCACAGAGAAATGGGGAAAGGGAAAAGACTGGACAAAAACATGGTATATATGGCAAAAACTTGATGATCGATATGGACCAACCTGGTATCCAAGATGGCGCTATGTTCAGCATACCCGCTGGAAAGATAATCCTGAGCATCGCTTAAGTTGGGACGAAATGGTGGAGGATATGAGTATTGCTGTTGGTGAAGACCTCTTCCCATTTATGCGAAAGCTGGGTACAACTCTCGAAAAAGACCGTCTCGAAAAAATCTATTTTAAGGATGAGCTCCTGAATCTGAAAATAGCCCCCATTAAAGTCACACCCGGAGGACCGGTTAAGATCGAAGCAATTGGTGATTATAAAACCTGGTAAAAAACGCCCCTATCCTGGCTCACTTGTTCAATTTTATTCTCCAACTCCAAGAGCCTTAAATACTTATTGATTTCAACTATTGGCATTCCCAAAATATCTACAAGATCTTCAATCGTACAGGGTCTTCTGGAAATTGTTCCCAGAATGGCATTCTCAGTATCTTTTCTAAAGACTTTTGGAATCTTTTTTGGCTGAGCTGAGGCAATGATCTCAACATTTTTCAGACCCCAGAATACTTTAATTCTCTCCAATTCAGCTATACTTGCCGGGGTGATATCTCGCTCTGTACCAGGACGGTCAAGAGTATTCAGTTGGATGGAGTCTGGTTTGATCCGATCAAAGGCCTTTTTAAATTCAAGCAATTCTTTATCATCATTATTATAATCTGGAAGTATAAAAACCTCAAGCCAGATTTTTCCAGTGAAAACCTGCCTGAATTCGACCAAACCCTGAATAATTCTATCTATATCAAGATCTGATTCGGGCCTGTTAATCTTCTCGAAGGAAGTTTGAGTAGCTGCATCCAGAGATGGAAGTACAATCTCAGCATTCAGCAATTCTTCCCGTACCGTTTTGTCTGATAATAAAGTGCCATTTGTTAAAACTGCAACAGGAATACCTGGTTTAACACCTTTAATAAACTGTATAACATCACCTAAACGTGAGTTAAGTGTGGGTTCCCCTGAACCTGAAAAGGTAATGTAATCCGGATCGGGACTATTCTCAAAAAAATGATTTAATTCGGCAACCACCTTATCGTAAGGAATATACTCCATCCTTTCGGTGGATAATTTGGTGGTTTTACCAACTTCACAGTACACACAATTGAGTGAGCATACTTTTTTAGGAACCAAATCAACCCCCAAAGACATTCCTAAACGTCGGGATGGTACCGGTCCAAATAAATATTTATACATAGTGTAAAAAACCTTCTTGTAAATCCTAAAATTTGTTCTTGCAAATTACAAAATCAATAATTAAATATCGCGAGAGCTCTGCCTCCCTGTGCCCGGCGAATTTGATGTAAAGACGGATCATGTCTTTACAAAACCTTGATATTGAGTTCTATCTCTGGATGTTGGTCAGGAGAAACAAAGGCATTCAGAACTTTAAACTTTAGATCATAATCAGATAACACTTCTATAGTTTTTACCTGGATATGCGTAGTACTATTTGCTTTTAATATTAGTACTCCTGCATGAGAGTGAAAGTTGAAATCAGATTGATTTTCAAGAATATAATCCATGTCTGACACATTATCAATATACACAGAATGGACAGTAGTATTTCTTTTGTAACTTACTTTTTGAATTGGCAAAGATTCTTGAATCAAAGGAACAAGAAATTCAGCTTTTCCAAATAATGTGTTGTTAAACCATACTGCAGTCCGGCGATTTACGAGTCCTTCTTTCAGGGCTTCTTCTGTCTTTTCCCTGGCAAAAACCAATGTTACCGGCCGGTGATTTTCTGCCATGAATTGATTCCAGCCAACCAATACGTGTATATCTGTAGTACCAATAACAGCAAGATTATTATCGATAGCGATCTGGAAAGCCTCATCAGAATAAGTATTACTGTTCACTATTTCAATTCCATTGACTAATCCTTCTTTTATAAGCTGTTTGTGCATCTTCATCAATTCTGCTACACCATCCTTCTTTTGTGAAGTCCAGTGAGGATGATTCCAGAAAACAAATCCCCCCTGATCGTTTGCCTCCTTGATTACCTCTTCAGGATCATCTCCCAACAACTTATTTGCATCCTTTATAAAGATAGCATTCAGGTGACCAGGTGGCATACTCCTTGTGATTTCAGCCCCATTCACAACCAAAAGATCAAGATTTTTAGCACTCTTGGATGCCATTTCATATCCAATATTCCTATCTGGGTGAGGAATTTCCTTCTTATGCGGCTGATATTCCAGGTGATCGGTAATAGAAATTGCATCAAGGCCATACCGTACAGCTTCTGCTACTCTGATCTCCGGCCATACACTGCCATCAGAAAAAACTGTATGCTGGTGGAATTCGCATTTAAGAGTTTTATATCCCGGGATGTCAGGGAAATCGATTTTGAGATCTGAATTTTGTGCAAGCCCGGTGCCCTGGCTGAATAATGCCAAGGCGGATAGTAATAAAATAAGAAAGTTGGTTTGTTTTTTCATGGTTTCTTTTTTGTTATTCATTCCATACGCAATGGGATTCCCGCCTTCGCAGGAATGACTTCCTTGTCCAACTGCAGCACGAAAAACAAGTCATCCCCGCGCAGGCGGGGACCTCATGTTGAGCTTCCCAAGCAGTAGGCGGGACCCTATATCATACCGCCAGTACTTTTCATTTTCGCAAATTTACTCCATTTGTAATAAAACTCCCCTATATCAGTATAATCTATAAACAGATATTATTAATTTTATCAAAACTTAAGCTCATGTTCACACATTTCCTCAATACAGCCCGCCGGCATTTTCAAAAAGATTGGTTATATACTTTTATCAATGTAGTCGGACTGACACTTGGACTTGCACTCGTTTTTTTCATCATGCTATATGTGAGCAAAGAGTACTCATGGAACAATACCCACGAGCAC
>JAUVKA010000015.1 GCA_030592205.1 Bacteroidota bacterium
AAAAACTGCTGCTTTTGTGGGGTACTACAAAGGGAAGGTAGCTGATCAGTATGTTCCATATATTCGTCCACAGGAGAATGGGAACAAGACAGATGTACGCTGGCTGGCTCTTGCTAACACCCAGGGTTGCGGGGTTCTGATTATGGGGCAGCCTTTACTCAGCATCAGTGCTCATCATAATCTTACTGCAGACTTTGAGAGTCCTGAGCGAACTGATGGTCGACATATTGATGGAGTCAGGGTAGTCAACCGGCATACTACCGATGTAAAAGCTCGTGATCTGATTTCACTTATGCTCGACTTCAAACAAATGGGTGTTGGGGGCGATAATTCCTGGGGTGCTCGTACTCATTCGCAATATCTTTTGAGAGATAAGAGCTATTCTTATAGTATGCTTATCAGACCGTTTTCCAGCCTGGAAAATCCCTTAAAGATGGCCAGGGTAATTGTGAAATAAAATTAGGATGATCTGTGAATAATTCTATTGAATTTCTAGCAGAGGATCAGGAGTATCAGATTGAGTATACTTTTGCTATTATCCTGGCAAAATACCGGGGGGATTGGCTTTTTGTCAGGCATAGGGACCGGCTAAGCTGGGAGTTGCCGGCAGGACATGTGGAGCCAGGCGAGAGGGAGGAGGAGGCTGCGTATAGGGAGCTGCAGGAAGAAACCGGTGCAGTGGAATTTGAATTAATCCCACTAGTTAGTTACAGGGGCAGGTATAAGGGCAAGGAGGTTTATGGAAAGTTGTTCAGCGCTGATATTAAAATTCTTGGTCAATTGCCCGATTCCGAAATAGCAGAAGTTAAGCTTTGTCGGGAAGTTCCTGATAACCTTACTTATCCTGATATTCAGCCCCAATTTATTGAATGGTACGAGGGAATGAAATAAAGACGTAACTCTTCGTAACCTTTTTTGTCACCTGTCACTCTCCAAACCTCTCATGCCACTCATTAAAGGTTCTCAGCTTATCTGCCCCGTATTTCTGAAGTTTTTCCCTTACAATATCAACATCTTGTTCAACTCCCAGTTGGCCGGGATCTTTTGAGAAAAATTTATCAGCATAGGTGATTATCTGTTCTGCCATGGAAACAGGCATCATTGAGCGATGGGGGAGTGGCAGGTTCTGTCGCTGAATGTCTTCAATGGTCAAACCGGCACCTGTATGCCGTTCACACACGAGAGCATGTTTTGGCCATCCTTCTTTAATCAGGAGGTCGTGGCCAAGGTACCCATGACTAATATATGGGAATGCACCACTGCATCCGATAGATGGGGCATGGGTGAGGAAAATACCAATATCATGCAGGAGTGCAGCTTCCCTTATGAAATCACATTCCACATGGGGTAAATTCAGCTTTTCTGCAATACGAAATGCCTTAGCGGCAACAGATTCGCTGTGTTCAATCAGTATCTTCCGGGCTGCTGCATGATCCTGGTAATACTTGCTTATGATGGAGTAGGGTTCAGTGATCATACCTTATCTCGACCGAATATTGCCACTTCCTGAGATATGTTTGTCGACCCTTGGATTATTCCGGTAACTGATATTACCGCTCCCGGAAATCCTGGCTTCCAGATCATTTTCTACATCAACATGTATGCCTCCAGATCCGGATATTCTTGCATAGCCTCTTTTTGCTTCCAGATCTGAGGCATGAATGCTACCGGAACCACTGACAATAAATTCTACTTCCCTGGCTTCGCCTTCAAGAGTGATGCTTCCAGAACCACCAATATGCCCAAGGATATTATCAGCTTTAGCAGAAAGATTGATGCTGCCTGAACCCCCGATTCTGACTTCCAGGTCATCAAGATCCCTAAAGGTGTTACTTGAGCTAATATCTCCTGATCCTGATACTTTTACGATACTGAGATCTGACATCCGAACTTTAATCTGAACAGCCTTGGTTCGCCATACCGGCTTCCTGTTATCTATGTACCAGATTCCATTTGAAACATCCTGCTTAAGATTATCGATGATATTGCGCTGGGCCTCAACAACAACTTTCTGCCTGTCTCCCTGGGTGAGAATAACATTTGCGGAATTCTTTACGACAATACCACGGATTTTGGCTAAGTCAAATTCTTCGCTAATAATCGGACCATCCCCTATGATCCGGTTAAAAGGCCCCGAACCCTCGTAAAAACAAGAATTCAAAATGAATGTGATTCCTAAAATCAAAGAAAAAAGGAGAATATTTCTATTTTTCATCTCTTTATAATTTAAATTTATTTTGTATTCGATGCAGCTCGCTAATAATGTTTATCGTGTGTGTGAAACAAATTATCAGAATAAAGTTAAGTCAGTCTTTATAAACTTCCAAACTTCTTAGTTCCCACCCACCGGTATTATAATCCCATATTGCTTGAACATAAGCAATTACATTAGCTTCTGACAGTCCGTGAATGGGCAAATATCCAGTAAATTGGTGACCTTTTTTTGATTTATAAGGCATAGCTTCAAGCTGCTTCATACATCCAGGAGTTAAATAGACTTGTTTTAGTAATTTCCCACTACTGTCATATAATTCCTTATAGATAGGGTTATTCTTATCCAGTTGGATGTAGGTTCTGGGATATCCATCAATAAGAACCATCGCCTGATAATCATCTTGAAACTCACCATCTAATTGTAACTCAAAATCTTCCAGAGGATCAAAGATCAACAAGGGTTCTATCAATTCCATTGTATAAATAAAATTGGTGGTACAGCCACGACCATCTCCCGATTCAGCCTGCAGCCAGATATCACCTATTCCGTCACCTGTTAGGTCAATATGCTGAATTTTGGGATTAGAGCCACCCTGTCTCTCCTCAGGTAATTCCTCAAGGTACAAGCCACCGTGAGGAGTGGTAAGCAGTAGATTTAGCTGCATAAAATAATTGCTCCCTTTGAATGCAGGTAAGCCGAGAAGAGATATTTCAAGTGATTTATTCTTGACCTTAAGATTTAATTTTTCTATTAGTCTGGTTCCCGGGTCAAGATTGAATTCAGCAATAGCCGCTCCCGGTGCCGGGGAAATTCCAAAATACACTTCAGTAAATTTTCGATAATCTTTCAATGAACAGGAAAATCCTCCTTTTATCCAGGTTGCAAAATATCTTGAGTCCTTATCGGTATGCGGAGTAACTCCCTCTTTAATAGGATTTCCTAAAATATCTGATATCTTGCGTATTAGGGAGTCGCTGCGCAAAGAATCCTGTTCGAACATGCTCTTCCTGAATACAAATTCTGACAAAAAAACATTTTTTAGTGAATCCATAACATCAGGATTCTCTTTCAAACGTTTTATCCATACAGAGTCGGCGATAATATTAGTTTCAAGATTTCCAGTTTTAGCAGCTTCCTTCTTTTTATCATCTTCTATTTCCAGAAGTAAATTATTAGGGTGAATAAACCGAAGAACAAACTGCGAAACATAAATATCAGAAAAATAGAACTCGAGCTCACAAGGCCTATCGAACCATTCGTCATCATATCGGAATCCTGCAATATAGGCCTGACCGGCCATGGTATCAATGATTTGGACTCCCTCACCATACTGGCGAGTTACGTCCTCATGAGTCCAGGACGATAGAATCTTATAGGCATCTGCCTTCAATCTTTTTTCCTGAGCATGAGAATCAATGCCTGTTAACATAAAAAAAAGTATGAAAATGAAGTGTGATACTTCTTTCAGATGTTTCATTCTTTTAGGGATTATTTTTCAGTATTAATAACAAAATTCTTGCCGGAAAAAAAGTGCTTCATCAGATCTAAGAATAGCTAATTACTCACTTTTTTCCTGTCCGTTTTCCTGATATAATTTAAGGTATTCTCCATTGTTCTTCATTAATTCCTCATGAGTGCCTTTTTCAACAATTTCACCTTCCCGGAAAACATAAATTTGGTCGGCTTGCTGAATAGTCGACAAACGATGTGCTACAATGATCGTTGTACGATTTTTACGGACCTGCTTTAAGGCTTCCTGAACCAGCCTCTCTGACTCGGTGTCAAGTGCTGAGGTTGCTTCATCAAGGATAAGGATTTCCGGATCCAGATAAAGGGCACGCGCCAGACTTATTCGCTGGCGCTGACCACCGGATAGTTTGCTGCCACGATCCCCGATGTAGCTCTCATATCCATTACTTGTTTGGATTATGAAATTCTCTGCAAAGGCCATTTGAGCTGCTTTTTGCACTCGGGCCACATCTGGATTCATATCTCCAAAAGCAATATTCCTTGTGAATGTATCATTGAACAATAAGGAATCCTGATGAACATATCCAATAAGGTTCCGCAATGAATGGATTGACAGATCCCTGATATTTTGATTATCAATATATATTTCTCCGCTTACCACATCATAAAAACGAGGCAAGAGATCCACAAGAGTGGATTTTCCGGCTCCTGAACGCCCTATCAGGGCAATGCAAGCGCCTTTTTTTATCTTCAGGTTAATTCCCTTCAATACGGATTTATCTCCGTAGGTAAACCCCACATTGTTAAATTCGATCTTGTCGGTAAATGACTGAATAACATGTGGTTCATTTATTTCCAGAATGGAGTTTTCTGTCAAAAGTATCTCGTTAATACGGTCGAGTGATGCCAGTCCCTTCTGCATATGGTAAAAAGCTGTGGAAAAGGATTTTGCAGGTGTTAGGAGCTGAGAAAAAATGGCAATATATGCAATGAAAGATGATGCTGAAAGGCCACCTTGTCCTGAAAGAACCATATTTCCGCCATAGGCCAGCAGTACTACAATAACGATGGCTCCAAGAAATTCTGACAGGGGAGAAGCCAGGTATCTTTTGCGGGTTATCTGATTCATAGTCCGCGTGTAGGCTTCATTCCGGATTTGGAAACCTTCTTCCATACTTTTTTGAGCGTTGAAAGCTTTAATTATTCGCAATCCTGATAATGATTCCTCCAGGAATGCCATTAGTCCACCCATCTGCTCTTGGCTGCGAGAGGATGTTTTTCGCAGGTTTTTCCCAATAGTCCCTATCAGTAAGGCGCTCAGAGGAAGGAGGATCAGAACAAAAAGTGTAAGAACCGGGCTTATTAAGAAAAGGCCTATAAGGAAAATGATGATGTTAAGAGGATCTCTGAAGAACTTTTCCAGGGAGGCCATGATGGACCACTCAATTTCCTGAACGTCCTGGGTGACCCTCGCCATCACATCGCCTTTTTTCTCTTCAGTGAAAAATCCAATTGGCAGGTCGATAATTTTTTTATAAACCTTATCTCTGATGTCCCTGACAACACCATTGCGGATAGGAGCCATGAAAAAATTGGCAAGGTAGATATTGGCTGTTTTCATGAAAAACATGATCACAACCAGGATGCTAATAGCCAGCAGGGCAGCCTGTTCCCCTTTTTCAACTATTATTTGTCCAACCTGATAAGAGAAATTATGTTGTATGGCTGCTTTAGTCCAGGCCCAGGGGATTGGGTCACTAATAATTTCCTGATTTCCAAAAAGTACCTGTAGGAAAGGTCCAATCAGGATCATCGATGCCAGAGAAAAAATTACTCCCAGCAAATTGAAGCCAATATTCAGAAAGGCTTTTCCCTTGTATGGTTTGATGTATGTCCTGACAATATGGAGAAAGCCTTTCATATCCTTTTCTTCCCAGATATAACGCTCATTTAGGGCTTATATTTTTAGTTTTCTTATACCAGTATAATTCCATGGAGTGATTTGTCTTAACTCATTCTTTATTCCATCCGTAACATCCAGACTATCAATAAACCGACCAATCACATCAGCATTAATTTCTTCGTTGGTACGGGTCAGTTCCTTGAGCCTCTCATAGGGATCAGGATAATTTTCCCTACGAAGAATGGTTTGAATGGCTTCGGCGACAACAGTCCAGTTATTCTCCAGGTCTTCCCGAATGGCAGCTTCATTTAATACAAGTTTGTTTAATCCTTTTATTATGGATTTTACAGCAATCAGGCCATGCCCGATTGGTACCCCAATATTTCGGAGGACTGTGGAATCCGTAAGGTCGCGCTGGAGACGGGAAACGGGTAATTTATTACTCAGATGGTCGAATATGGCATTAGCTATTCCAAGGTTTCCTTCAGCATTTTCAAAATCTATGGGGTTTACCTTGTGAGGCATAGCTGAACTGCCCACTTCTCCTTTTTTAATTTTTTGTTTGAAATAACTCATTGAGACATAAGTCCATATATCCCGACAAAGGTCGATCAAAATAACATTGATTCTACGAAGGTTATCGAACAGACAGGCAAGATTATCATAATGTTCAATCTGGGTTGTCACTTGAGAACGGTTTAGTCCCAGACCCTTATTAACAAAATTATTGCCAAATAGTACCCAGTCCACTTCCGGATAAGCTACCTGATGAGCATTAAAATTGCCCGTTGCTCCTCCAAATTTGGCAGGATAGCTAAGCTGATAAAGTGCTTCCAACTGAATATTTAATCTTTCGAAAAAAACCTGTATCTCTTTACCAAGCCGAGTAGGTGAAGCAGGCTGTCCGTGAGTTTTTGCCAGCATAGGAACAGATTCCCATTCATTGATTTTGCTTTTCAGAATGGAAAGCATATCTGCAATAGCGGGGATATATGCTTCTTTCAAGCCCTCCTTCAGAGAAAGGGGTGTGGCAGTATTGTTGATGTCCTGGGAAGTAAGGCCAAAATGAACAAATTCTTTAAAGTCAGATAAACCCAGTTTGTCGAACTTTTCTTTGATGAAGTATTCTACGGCTTTGACATCATGATTGGTAGTGGACTCAATCTTCTTAACTCTTTCAGCATCAGTGGCATTGAATTGAGAATAAATCTGTTTCAAATTATCAAACTGATTAGCTGGGAATTCAGTCAATTGCGGCAGTGGTAAACGGCAAAGGGCAATAAAGTATTCTACCTCTACCAGAATTCTATATCTGATTAAGGCGAATTCTGAATAATACGCAGCCAATTCTGCTATTTTTGGTCGGTAGCGTCCGTCGAGCGGGGAAACTGCAGTTAGTGCATTTAGTTCCATGGATAATCATTCTTTTGAGAAAAATACAAAGTTACTAAAAACTGATCATACCGAATGATAAGATAAGACTGCCAAATAGCTAACTTTGGTGCATGAGGCACAATAGTATTCGCATTTCAGTTATAAAATATCTCAACTCGGTTCCATTTGTATATGGATTGGAGAAATTTGCCAGTAAGCTGAACATGGAAATGCAGGTTGATACACCAGCCGATTGCGCCGGGAAGATAAAATCCGGGGAAGTTGATCTTGGTCTTATTCCGGTATCTGAGATTCCCACTTTGCCGGAAAGCCATCTTATTGGAGATTATTGTATTGGAGCTAATGGACCGGTATTTAGTGTTTGCCTGACGGGGGATAAACCCATAGAGGAACTCGAAAGGATTTATATGGATCCCCACTCCAGAACTTCTGTTAATCTTGCAAAAATTCTGGCCAGGGAATTATGGAGGAAAGAATTTGTTTGGTTGGAGGCTGATTCTGGATTTGAAAAGACACACATACAAAAGGCTGATGGGGGTGTGGTGATTGGAGATAAAGTATTTGGAATTGCTGGGAAGTACCGGTATCAATATGATCTGGCAGAGACCTGGGAAAAACACACCGGATTACCCTTTGTTTTTGCGGCATGGGTATCTAATCGCCCTCTTGACGAGGATTGGATCAGGGATTTTAACCAGGCACTAGCCTATGGTGTAGAATCTATACCTGAGGCTCTGGAACAGTTTTCTTACGAAAACCAGCTCAAAGGGGTTGATCTTATCGACTACCTTACTAACAAAATATCCTATCCATTGGATAAGCAAAAAAGAGCCGGAATGGCTCTTTTTCTGCAAAAAATAAAAAATAATATTTAGAATTTATTCTGTTCCTGTCATAATGAAAAGAGGCTTGAAGTCGAATGCATTATATTTTGGTCTCATTCTGTCAGTATTGTAATGTTTTGGTACATCTACGAATTTCTTCGATGCTGTAACAACATCAATTGGGGCATTGTCATAACGGCCATTTTTCAGGATCACCAATCGACCATGAATTCCCTTAAGGATTAGATCCAGGGCAAGGTTTCCAAAAGCCATTGGAACAATTGAATCGATAGCATCAGGATCACCTCCGCGCACCAGGTATCCAAGATTCTGATGGATTATGTTGACTCGCTTGCCATTATTGTACTTAGGAGACAATGCCTTGATATGGTTGCCAATTGTAAGACCGATGCCTCCAAGTTTGGCATGTCCGAACATGTCTTTCTCAGCATCTATAAGGCTCATATTATCGATTCCTTCATACGTGGCTCCTTCTGATACCAGGCAAATAGCATATTTACTTGGATTTTTCATGCGGTCGGCAACCAGTAGTTCGGTGAGTCGTTCAATATTGAATTTGTGTTCTGGAATCACACAGCGGTGAGCTGCTCCGGCCATTGTAGGCAACATGGCTGTGAACCCTGCATATCGTCCAAATACTTCGATGATCAGTAATCTCTCATGTGATCCGGCACTGGTTCTTAAGGCGTTCACCATTGAAATGGTTCGGGTAACGCATGTTGAGAAGCCAATACAGTAATCGGTTCCTGGTACATCATTATCCATGGTTTTTGGCATGGCAACAACCTTTACACCTTCGCTGTACAGTCGAACTCCGTAACTCAGAGTGTCATCACCACCTATAGGAATTAGATAATCAACACCTAACCATTCAAGGTTTTTTATTACTTCGGGAGTTAAGTCGTTAAACTCCTCGTTGTAAGAGTTCTGCAAATGATCAGGAACAGTTGTTTTTGGCACATGACTTGGCCGGGTTCTTGAGCTGTGGAGGAATGTTCCGCCTGTTCTACCTGCCCTGTTTACCACTTCCTCAGTTAAAAATATGAAGTTTTTGGAATTATCATGCTTCTTATCCCGGATCATTTCGGTAATTCCTGCCCAGCCTCTGCGCAAACCGATAACCTGATATCCTTCACGGACTGCCCTGATTGTGATTGCCCGAATGGCTGGATTTAGTCCTGGTACATCACCACCACCAGTAAGTATAGCGATAGTTCCCTTTTTTGTTGAAGACATAAGTATAGTGTGTTAATAAGTTAATAATCAGCTTGTAAGCAGAGTGTTGACGTGCTCTGTCTTTTTGGAAAGCCCTACAAAAATATAAAAAATAAGTGACGGTAATAATATTTTCTTTGTTAGTCTTATGTAGCTATGATAAGAGCTGTCCTTTATGTTATGGGAAATGGTTTGTACAGCTTAAGCAATAAAAAAGTTTTCGCTTCAGGCTTTTTGATTCAGCTCTTCGGCAATTGCTTTTTTGCTACATTTACTAGATTGAAACTTGTACTGAAATTTGAAATTGATATGAGAAAGAAAATATTGTCTTGTTTGTTTATATTCAGCATATTAAGTGTTGTGTCGTACTCAAATACTAAGGATTCTTCCGACTTTTTGGGAGAGGATACTGTAAGGGTATATAGCTTTGAGATGAAGAGGCAGGTGGATAAAGCCCTATGGATGCTGACCGAGAGGGCATTTGAAGCATCTGAAGAATGGGAGGCTGATATAGTTTTAATCCACATGAATACCTACGGTGGTCTGGTTGATATGGCTGATTCCATTCGGACTAAGATCCTGAATTACGATAAGCCGGTTTGGGTTTTCATTGATAACAATGCAGCATCAGCAGGTGCTTTGATCAGTATTTCCTGCGACAGTATTTACATGCGCACTGGAGGAAATATTGGTGCAGCTACTGTGGTCAACCAAACCGGGGAGGAGGTTCCGGATAAATATCAGTCCTATATGAGGTCAATGATGCGTTCTACTGCTGAAGCCCAGGGAAAAGACACCTTATTTATCGATGGTGAATGGCAGTATACATGGAGAAGAAATCCAAAAATCGCTGAGGCCATGGTTGACCCTTCAATTTTTGTTGCCGCCGTTTCTGATACTGGAAAGGTTCTGACTTTTACCACCATGGAGGCGATTAATTGGGGCTTCTGTGAGGGAAAAGCCGGCAGTATTGAGGAGGTTATCAAGGATGCCGGTATAGAAAATTATATTCTGAAATCTTACCGGCTTTCTCCCATTGAAAAGTTTCTGCATCTGCTGCTTAGTCCTGGTATTCAAGGGGTTCTTATCCTTTTGATTATCGGCGGGATATATTTTGAACTTCAAAGTCCCGGTATAGGTTTTCCAATTTTAGCTTCTATTATAGGCGCCCTCCTTTACTTTGCTCCCCTTTATCTTGAAGGACTTGCTGAAAACTGGGAAGTGTTGGTATTTGTTTTTGGCGTAGGGCTTCTGGCAGTTGAGATGTTTGCCATTCCGGGATTCGGGGTGGCAGGGATTGGGGGAATAATTCTGATGGTAACAGGGCTGTCACTAAGCCTGGTAGATAACGTAGTTTTCGATTTCACCAATGTACCGTTTATTGATATTTTTCGGGCCTTTACCTTTGTTATTTTCACCTTCTTCGTATCGCTGATAATATCTATATGGGCGGGCGCAAAGTTATTGACTACTGCACCTCTTAGTTTTCTGGCCCTTCAGGCCGATCAAAAGAGAGAGGACGGTTTCGTTAGTGCTGATTCGAATACAATAAATCTGGTGGGTAAAGAAGGTGAAGCATACTCTATTCTCCGCCCCTCAGGGAAGGTGATTATTGAAGGTGTTGTTTATGATGCTATTGCCGAAACATCCTGGATTGAGAAGGGTTGCAAGATATTGGTGGTTGGAAGGGAAAATACACAAATCTACGTTCGTAAATTATAATGAATTCAAAGAGCTGGGTGATTACAGCGTTTTTATAATACGCGACATATGAAAAATAAAAAACCCTGACTTAGGCCAGGGTTTTTTATGCTTATATCGAAATAGATTTAGAATCTTCTTTCCTTGATACGGGCTTTCTTTCCGGTGCGGCTTCTTAAATAGAATAAACGTGCACGACGAACACGACCGAATTTGTTGATTTCAATTTTGTCGATGAAAGGAGATTTTAGCGGAAATATTCTTTCAACGCCAACATTCCCCGACATCTTACGTACTGTGAATGTTTCGGTTGTACCTGCACCACGACGCTGAAGTACTACCCCGCGATACATTTGGATTCTTTCCTTCTCACCCTCTTTAATCTTATAATGAACAGTAATTGTATCACCAGCTTTAAAATCCGGCACCTCATTGTCAACTGCAAATGTCTGTTCAGCAACCTTTAGTAAGTCCATTTTGGATACTCTTTTATTTGTTCGAAAATTGGCTGCAATATTACTAAAAAATTATCATAAAATGAAAAGAAATTGTTGGCTTTTGCATTTTTTTAATTTTTGTGTCAACAGTAATTTGTTGAAAAACTATTTTTTTGTCTCCACAACTTTAAGTTTCTCCCCTGTATCACGACTTACAGCCTGTTTCCAGGAATCGCTATATCCTGGTTGATTGGGTGAGACGGCAACTCCAGTTCCGTTATCTTGAAATTTTCCATCCTTCTCCACTTTGATATTTCCATCCATATACTTAACCAGTAAGAAATTTGATAGTTCAATCCATTTTCTTGTTGTATAATCAGCTTGCTGACAGGAGTATTGTGTGAGGAATTCCCTGGCAATAATTGGGTCGTCTGAGAAAAGTACCTGAGCTGCTTTGTCGATTGCCCGGGTATTAAGTGCAAATTGTCCGGTTAATTCCGACTGAACTTTTTTAACATCTTCAACCATATAATTATATCGGAGATAGCACATATTGGAAACTCTGTTAAAGGCCCAAAATGCAGAAGTGGCGGAGTATTCCAGCATATCGCCGTTTCCTTCTCTAAAACTATCTGGCACATCGAGAATTCCACAATACATTGGAACGTACACTGAAGTAGCAGCATCATCCACACCAAACCAAAAGATTCCTCCAATAGGATTGGGAAGCCATGATCTGGACTGGGTAATAAATGAAAAACCGGTTTGCTGGGTACCTATAGCTCTTTCATTGCAATATTTTTCCCCGTTGGCCTCCCATGTCAGAGGGCGCCAGCGGTAAGGATTCTGGAATGGCCCGGCTCCCAAATCTGTGGTCATGTCCATTGGGGTCCCTTCATAATGATCTCCCATGTACTCCATCAGTTCCTGTGGAGAAAGTTTATGGTCGGGTTTAATGAAAAGAGGCATTGCATGAGAAGCATCTTTGCCCATTGCGTAATCAAGGTATTGATCCATTCCTTTGGTGATTTTGTTGTAGAAAGCCCATACTCTTGCTTCACAATAACGCAAGCCGCCAAAATCAAGGGGAGCATAAGTGTCGCGGAAAGAAAAATCCTTATCCTTGCCATCGAACCAGGCTTGCTCTCTTGCAAATTCAATAATATCTTCAGCATATAAACAATTATCGGAATCATTTAGCGGGAAGGTTGTTATCCTGGCCTGATTGGCATGAGCGGATACATAACCTTCCGGTACTTTTTGAGCCACCCACAAGAGTCCGTTTGTCCCCGGACCTTTACCAATCAACTCCATGATCCATACTTCGTTAGGATCGGCAATGGAAAATGATTCGCCTGAGGAATAATAGCCATGTTTGTCGCAAAGATCTACAATCGTTTTAATAGCCTCCCTGGCAGTTTTTGCACGCCGGAGAGTTATGTAAATAAGACTACCATAATCCATTATTCCCTTTGAATTCCTTAGTTCAGAGCGACCTCCGTAAGTAGTTTCTCCTATGGCAAGTTGGAATTCGTTCATATTGCCAATTACTGAATAAGTGTGTTCAACCTGCGGTATCTTGCCCAGATATTTCCCAGTATCCCATTCATGAACTTCAAGCATGGAGCCTTTTTCCCAATCGGCTGCAGGCCAGTGATACAGTTCCCCGTATAATACATGAGAGTCAGCTGCGTAGGTAATCATGGTAGATCCATCGACTGAAGCGCCTTTGGAAACCAGGAAGTTTGTGCATGCATATGATTGCATACCTGCAACAAATAGAAACACAATGCTTAATAACAGATTTCTTGTCATAACTTTTTGCTTTAATATTTTACTTTATATCAATTGAATACCTTTGTTTGTTTCCTCTTCCATCTACTACTTCCAAATTTAGGATATGTGGAATAGTAGAGTCTAATGGTCTGTAGCTCAGGTCGTGGTAGAGTAGTCGATTCTTAGGATCCCACTCAAACAACACCCATTTTCCGTCAATTTCTCCACGATAAGATAATATCCCGCTAAAATCATCACTAATAGTAAATTTTATCTGTCCGGCTTTTAAAAGATCCTTTCCCCTTGTGAAATTACGTGGCTTAATAACAGGAGGAATAGTGTCTACAGCAATGGCATAATTTCCAAAAATTCTGGTAGAGGCGACCAGGTAATCATTATCCCAGCTACCTCCAATCGATGATTTTTGATTATCCTTATTTAACCTGGCAATCACAGCGTAAGGTTTTAACTCCTCTGGTAAATGATCAGGTTTGATTGACAGTTTGTAACTTTTGTGCAGGGCTACATTTTTATTATGAATCATATGAAGACGGGAATATGTTCCTGAAGGAGAGGCCTTAGATTCATAAGAGAAATAGAGGTTGGTGTATAAGGCTCTGGATGGGATCTGTATAATAAGGTTTTCCTCTTCAAAATGGTTAGCCTCAGCATAATGAAAGTAAGCACTGTACAAAGGCAATTGTTCGGGTGTTATTAAAAACTTCGTTGTATCTTTCCTGACTTTGAATTCCAATGTACTTAAGTTGCCCGAAACATCCTCAGTTTCAAAACGAATCTTGTGAATTTCCTCGTCTTCAAAATTAATTACCCCTTTATTCATGGCAAATTGGAAAATGCTCAGTTGGTTATTTGGATCAATAAAGGTTTTATACATAGAGCTCCTTTTCTCCTGATACTCTTTGTAGTCTATGAAGCTATTGATATACCGGCTTTCAGCAAAAGAAAACTCATCGGTTTGGGAATGGAAATACAATTTATCATCTACATACATCATTATGCTGTACACGCCGCATTTATTGGAGCTGCCATTCAGAAAATCGATTGTTTCAATACCAAAGCCCACAAATTCGTCAACCGGAATAACTTGTCTGTTTGAGATATAAAATCGTCCATTACTCCCGGAAACGCGAAGCTTCACTGGGTTTTTCAAACTTTGCCTACCATTTAAACTATACAGATTGATACTATATATAACAGGTGGGCGGGTATCTTTTACGTCAAAGGGAAACAGGAGCGGGTTAAGTGGATTTTCTGTTTCAGAATCTCTTAACTCAAAATGTAAATGAGGCCCTTCTGAACTGCCTGAGTTGCCTGAATATGCTATAATCTCACCCTTTTTGAACTTGAAAGCACCTGCTTTTGGAAAGAGATCAACTCTGAATGATTTTAAGCGGTATTGCTGCTCTTTTACATATTTGGCTAATGCCGGATTATACTCTTTCAGATGACCATAGACAGAGGAGTAGCCATTTGGATGTTTCAGGTAAACAGCCTTCCCATAACCACCTGGTTCGACCTTAATCCTTGAAACATAAGCATCTTCAACAGCAAAAACGGGCTCACCAGTGTGCCCCAGAGTCTTTATGTCGATCCCAGAGTGCAAATGGTTGCTGCGTACTTCTGCAAAATTTCCTGACAGAAACAAGTCAATGTTTAAGGGAGACCGGAAAGATGTCTTACTTTGATCCACCTGACTGTATCCACCAGCCGTTAGGCCTAAGGTTAAGGACAGAAATAGTACATAAATAAAGCTGCCTGTTTTTCTCTGCATGGATGCCAAAATTAGTAAAGATCTTTAATCTGTAAAAGAATAAAATACCGAGCTCGGCTGTTTTATTTTGATATCATCTTGCCGAATGTTATTTTTGCATTAAATATTAAACCATGGCTGGTGATCAGGAAAGTGTAGTGATAGATTTAGTTGATCGGGTTCACCTCTTAATGGAGAGATATACGGCATTAAGGAATCAAATGGCCAATGTTAGCCGTGAGAATGATGATTTACGGCATCAGATTGATGAACATAAAACAAAAATTGAAACAATAGAGTTACGTTATAAAACAGCCAAAATTGCAACAAACGTCCTGGCTCCAATGGAAGATAAAGAGGAGGCCAGGGGACAGATTAACAAGATAGTGCGGGAAATTGATGATTGTATTGCTCTTTTGAATAGATAAAGTGTTAAGGATGGATAGTAAATTCCACATTAAACTACAGATTGTTGGTAGATACTATCCGCTGGTTATTGAGAGGAAGGATGAGGAGCGGCTAAGAAAAGCAGCAAAATTGATTAATGAAAAGGTAGCACAGTATAAACAGAGATACAAAGATAAGGATGTACAGGATTTTTTAGCCATGACATCTTTGCAGTTTGTATTAAAAGAGTTAGATTTGAATGAGCAAATAGAAAATCAACCGGTTCTTTCGGCCATAAGAGATTTGGCAGATGAATTGGAAGATTTTGTTCAAAGTGAGTAAACGCGTTCTTTGCATAAAAAATACTGCCCGTATTGATCCTTTGGTTTTTGTAAAACTCAACATTTTTTCAATTGGAGCATAGCTCATTATCCCATAGAACAGGCCTCTTTTAGCCCGGCACTTGTGTCGGGGGAGCTTCTTAGGAAGTCGGTGGAAGTTCGAAGTGATTTGGCGGCTCCTTCCCTGACGTTTTGGGGTTTTCTTTCAAAGGATAATACGGGTTTTTTTTTGAACATAAGGGCTTGATCCCTAAATATATATAAACATAATACATTTAATATGAGTGACATAGCCACATACATAACAATAGGAGTTCTGGCCTTTATGGTTGGGGGAATCATAGCATTCTTCCTTGGGAGAAGCAGCCTTCGGACTAAGGCCAATAATATCATGAAGGAGGCCGGTACAGAGGCAGAAATGATCAAGAAGGACAAGATCCTTCAAGCGAAAGAGAAGTTCCTTCAACTAAAATCAGATCATGAAAAGGTTATCAATGAAAAGAACAGTAAGATTCTGATTGCTGAAAATAAAATCAGGCAAAAAGAAGCCAACCTTTCTCAAAGAATCGAGGATAACCAGCGTAAAATCAAGGAGAACGATGCTATTAGGGAAAACATGAATTCCCAAATGGAGTTAGTGAATAAGCGTTCTGAAGAATTAGAGAAAGTGCAATCTCAAGCGGTTGAGAAGCTTGAGGCAATTTCCGGGCTTACAGCTGCTGAGGCGAAAGAGAGCCTGATTGAATCACTCCGTAGTGAAGCGAAGGCTGAAGCCATGTCCTATATTTCAGAGGTTGTGGATGAAGCAAAGATGAATGCAAACAGAGATGCTAAAAAGATAGTTATCAATACCATACAGCGGGTTGCCTCGGAAGAAGCTATCGAGAATTCTGTTACGGTTTTTAATATTGATAATGACGACATAAAAGGAAGAATTATTGGTCGGGAAGGGCGAAATATCAGAGCTATCGAGGCAGCAACAGGAGTTGAAATAATTGTGGATGATACACCTGAAGCTATAATCCTGTCGGCCTTCGACCCTGTTCGGCGTGAAGTGGCCCGCCTGGCTCTCCACCAGCTTGTTACTGATGGGCGAATTCACCCGGCCAGAATCGAGGAGGTTGTCAAGAAAGTTCAGAAACAGATTGAAGATGAAATCAATGAAACCGGTAGGAGAACTGCTATCGACCTTGGGATTCATGGTTTGCATCCTGAATTGATTCGCCTTGTAGGGAAAATGAAATATCGCTCTTCTTATGGACAAAACCTGCTTCAGCATTCCAGGGAAGTAGCGAACCTTTGTTCGATTATGGCTGCCGAATTAGGTCTTAACTCTAAAATTGCCAAAAGGGCCGGTCTGCTGCATGATATTGGAAAGGTTGCGGATGAAGAGCCTGAATTGCCACATGCCTTGCTGGGTATGAAGCTGGCTGAGAGGTGTAAAGAAAAGCCAGATGTTGTCAATGCTATTGGTTCTCACCACGAGGAAGTGGAGATGACAACCATGATTGCACCTATTGTACAGGTGTGCGATGCTATCTCTGGCGCAAGACCTGGTGCCAGAAGGGAAGCTGTGGAATCCTATATAAAAAGATTGCAAGGACTTGAAGAGCTGGCTTTAAGCCATCCTGGTGTAGTGAAAACATATGCTATACAGGCTGGTCGTGAATTGAGGGTGATAGTTGGTTCTGAGAAAGTTACAGATAAGGACGCGGAAACCCTGTCATATGATATTGCTAAAAAGATTCAGGATGAAATGACCTATCCGGGTCAGGTGAAAATTACGGTAATACGTGAAACCCGGGCGGTGAATTATGCTAAGTAGATAAAGATGCTAAGCCCTGTTGAACTGCTGGGAGATTTGTTTGTAAAATGGGCTGGAACCAAAGCAGAGTCCATTTTGCCTTTGCCCCAGTCGGGCTCTTCCAGATTATATTTTCGTCTTAGATCCGGCTCAGATTCTGCTGTTGGAGTTTTTCATAATGACGACAAGGAGAATGATGCCTTTGTTTATTTTGCCAATCATTTCCGGAGTTCTGGATTGCCTGTTCCCGAAATATATCTTACCGATCTGCCTAATAAAATATATTTGCAGCAGGACCTGGGAGATACCATGCTTTTTGATCTGTCGGAGAAGATGAACGATCCTGATGCTCAGGCTTTAATGCTTGATAGTTTGGATAAGGTAGTTTATTGGCTTCCCCGGCTGCAGGTACTCGGTCATAAGGGATTGAATTATGATAAGGCCACTCCCAGGAAAGCATTTGATTTGCAATCCATGATGTGGGATTTGAATTATTTCAAATACCACTTCCTGAAATTATCGGGCATTAATTTTGACGAACAGCAGCTGGAGGACGACTTCAGAACACTATCGGAATTTCTCAATCAGGCCTCAAGAGATTTTTTTCTCTTTAGGGATTTTCAATCGAGAAACATAATGGTTAAGGATGAACAGGTTTGGTTTATTGATTTCCAGGGTGGTCGTCAGGGTTATCCGGCCTACGACCTTGCTTCTTTACTTTTTGATGCCAAGGCTGGATTTTCCCCGGAACTAAGGGCTAATCTTTATCAGAAGTACCTATCCTTTTTGGTAGAGTTTTGCAATGTCGATGAGGCTGAGTTTTCTTCCTATTATCCCGGCTTTGTTCTTATCCGTAAGATGCAGGCTATGGGAGCATTTGGTTTCCGTGGTTTGATAGAGAGAAAATCGCATTTTCTTCAAAGTATTCCGCCGGCAGTTGCAAACCTGGAATGGCTTACCAGGAATTATAAACTGGATATTAAGATTCCGGAATTATGGAGGGTGTTGAACATTCTTCCCGGATCTGAATTTATTGCTAGGGTAGAGAAGCAAATCAAATCATTGGACTGATAAAATGCGTATGAAAGCAATGATTCTTGCGGCTGGTGAGGGAAGCAGATTATTACCTCTGACTCAGGAGCAACCGAAGGCGCTTGTTGCTTTCCATGGAGTTCCGATGCTGGAAATTCTGATGCGTCGTTTAGTTGGAGCAGGATTCAAAGATATCATTATCAATGTTTTCCATTTCAAGGAACAGATCAAACAATTTGTAGCAGAAAACAATGGTTTTGGTGCTGAAGTGGTTTTTTCTGAGGAAGAACAGCTTCTTGATACCGGAGGAGGAATCAAAAATGCTATCCCTTACCTTGGGAACGAGCCTGTTCTTTACCACAATGTTGATGTACTTACCAACATCAATCTAAGAAATTTTTACCATGATCATCTCTTGTGGGGAGGAATGGCTTCTCTTGCAACTAAAGAGAGATCCACATCCAGGCATTTACTTCAGGATAAGGCTGGTCGTATCGTAGGATGGCAGCATGCAGAAAACCGGATTCGTATTGTTTCCCGACCAAATCGACGGGGTTATCACGAAACAGCTTTCAGTGGCATATATATATTGAATTCTGATATGCTCGAACTGTTTCCTGAGGAAGATGTGTTTTCTTTAACCCCATGGATTATCAATTTGTCAGGTAGTCATGACTTGCGAGGCTGGGATAATGAGGATTATTATTGGTTTGATCTTGGCACAGCAGCAAACCTGAAAACAGCAGAACAAAAGTTGATTGCTGATCCGAATGATCCTGCTTCATTTATTCTCCGGTAAGTGGTAAAATAGTACCTTAGACGCTTGAGCGATGAAAGCTTGTGTCTGAACTTAAAATATATACTGCCTCTGCCGGATCAGGAAAAACATTCCAATTGACCCGACATTACCTTGATCTGTTATTCAAGGAGCCTGACAATTATAAAAAAATACTTGCTGTTACCTTTACGAATAAGGCTGCCGGTGAATTGAAAAAGCGGGTGATTGATGAACTCGTTACTATCAGTGGAGATAATCCTACCACCTCGGGTCATTTTCAGTATCTGGCTGAAACCTTGAATAAGGAGGGTGTAGTCCTGCAACAGCGAGCACAAAAAATCCTCCGAAGAATTTTGCAGGACTATGGTCATTTTAGCATTGGTACTATCGACCAATTTTTTCAGAAGGTGCTGAGATCTTTTAGCAAGGAAGTAGGGATTCACAGCGCTTACAACCTTGAGCTTAATTCAAGTGTTTTTCTGAATGGATCGATTGAGCTTTTGATGAGTGATCTGGATCAGGATCCCGAATTATTAAACTGGCTTGTGAAGTGGGTGGATTACAAGATTAGCAATGATGAGAGCTGGAGCAGGCTTGAAAATGATCTGAAAACTATTGGCTACGAATTTTTGAAAGAGGAGTTAATGGAAGTTATGAACGATGAGGGTGAGGATAAATATAACGAAGAATCAATCTCCTCCTTCGATTCATTGATAAGTGAAATAGAGAAGTCGTTTGAAAATGAACTGAAAAATATTGCTGATGATACAGCAAAACTTCTGGATCGATTTTCTTTAGAAGTAGGCGATTTCAAAGGAGCCGGGCGAAGTCCAGTTGGTTTTCTGCTTGCAT
>JAUVKA010000022.1 GCA_030592205.1 Bacteroidota bacterium
CCGTATCATGCGACAAGGGAGCTGCAAAAGAAATATCCGCAGCTGAAATATCGAGTTGAACCTGGTGAATCAAATCAATAAAAGCTGAAGAACCAAAAAAAGCATCTCTGGAAGATATTGTTTCAGAGATAGTTCCCAGGGTTCGGGCCACGTATTCCCTAACTTCAGTTTGTGCATAGCCAAACTTCTCTATGAATATTGGATCAGGCTCCTGTTCTTCCATTGACTGGATTGATCCTTTAAGACTATTGATTTTCCATTGTCCGGATTTTCTAATAAGAGTGAGATCAGCCATTGCTGCTTCACGAGCCTTACTTTGCGAACCCATTACAAGAACCTCTTTATCATCCGGGCCGTTTATCCATTCATTCCATGTTTTATGGTCATGTCCACAAAAAATAATATCAAAGCCGGGAACCTGTTCAGCAACCAGCTTGACAGCATTTTCATTTTTTGGAGTTTCTGCTGTTTGATTGTTATAGGTGTAGTCCATTCCAGCATGAAACAATCCGATGATCACATCAGGCTTTTCATTTGCCTCAATATATTCTACCCAATAAGAGGCTGATTCAATCATATCCTGGAATTCCATACCAGACCATATTTGCGGGGGAAGCCAGGAGGGTATTGCCGGTGTAATGAGTCCTAACACAGCCACACGAACATTGCTTTTTTTGATGATAGTGTAGGCCTGGAAATATGGATCTCCGGTATCGGTGCATACAGCATTGGCTGCAAGCCAGGGGAAATTTGATTCACTAACAAGTTTATCATATACCGGGTGACCGGCTTCTATATCATGATTGCCTACCGTGGCCGCATCGTAGCCCATGAAGTTCATAAGCTGTCCGCAAAGATGGGGTACATCTGTTTTTTCAAAACTGTAATAATACACTACCGGATCCCCTTGAATTATATCACCATTATCCAAAAGAACCACCTCCTGATTTGGCTTGGATCGTTCAGTTCTTACCAGGCTTTGCACTCTTGACAGGGATACTGGAAGTTCTTTACCTGAATATATATCTGTAGGGAAAAATGATCCATGTACATCAGTAGTAACTATTATTTTAAGGTTCTCTTCCCTTGGCTGGCAGCTGATCAGTGCCATCAAGATTATTGGGGTCAGTAGATATTGTAATCTTTGCATCGTGGAATTCAATTTCGTGTTGGTAAAGTAACAAAAAAACCGGTCAGGAACTTAATCCACCTTCCGGTGGACCGGTTCCTTAACCGGTGAAATTATCCTAAAAGACTAGAAACTAAATTCCCAAACTTAATACTCAATTGTCTTCTGGTAACTCCGGACCCCATCCTGGGAATCCTTTACCGCCACCCGGATTCATTCTACCTCGTCTGCTCTGCATGAAATCTTGTCCACGTCCTGCGGCTCGTTGGCCTTGCGTAAATCTGTTCATCCGACCGGCTCTTTGCCACATCGCGGGGCCAAAGGTTCCTATCAATTCAATTTGTTCAGGTGTAAGAATATCTTTCATTTCCTCCCTGTTAGCAATTTGATTTTTCATCAAATCACCCTTCATAGATGAGATTTCATCAATGGTTTGATTGATGGTCTTCATATCTTTGTCAGGAGTGCCCAGTAAAGTTATCAGATGAGCATTTTTCTCATTAAGAAGGTTTTGATTAAGTGTCATTTCCTTTCGGTGATCTACCCTGAGAGCCTGAATTTTTGCTTTTTGCTCATCATTAAGATCCAGTCTGGCTTCAAATCTGCCTTGACCTTGCATCATATCAAACCTTGCTTGATTGGCTTGCATTCTCTGGCCCATTCTTCCTTGCTGGGCAAAAGCTGACCCGGAAAATAATAATAGTATGGCCAGTATACTTGTGCTTAATAGATTTTTTCTTGTTTTCATTTTAATCCTCCAATGTGTTGTTTGTATGCATTGGATAGATAAACCATCGAAGGGTTTAAAATAAATCAGAATTTTTTTCTTCAATAAGCTCCAATGCTACTTTTAGGGTGGTATCGATTCTTTGAATAATGGGATAGAATCCATCGTTGTCCAGGAGATTACGACTTATGTAAGCTTTGATTTGAGTCAAAACAATTTCTTTTGATTCTAATAGTTCACTGTTTTTGATCGAAACACCATTTTTATTAGCGAAAGATGCAAATTCTTTCAGCAGAAGACCGTTCTCCAGATAATCGGAAATTTGAGAAGCCGAAGAAAAGGCACTTAAGCTTTCTCGGTGAATATCAGAATATTGAAGAGCAAATCTATAAATGACTCCCGCTCTGGTTAGTCCTACCAGAAAAGGAGTTATGCCGGTAGTATCGTAGGGAACAAAGTGGTCGGGCATAATTCCACCACCACCGTAGACAATTCGGCCGCCGGGAGTTATAAATTTCATTGAATCGGGGAAATGGATACTATCTTCTTCCATCATTTCACCCTTACTAAAACGGCGATGGAAGTCGAGATAATAATCCTCTTTACCGTTTGTGTAGTCTCTTTGAATACATCGTCCTGTAGGGGAATAATATCGGGCAGTTGTCAGTCGGAGGGCAGATCCATCAGAAAGCATGGCCTGTTCCTGTACTAAGCCTTTTCCAAAAGATCGCCGTCCTATGATAATACCCCTGTCATTATCCTGAATGGCTCCGGCAACAATCTCAGAAGCAGATGCTGATCCCTCATCAATTAATATGGCCAGTTCAAGATCTTTGCCGGGGATCTTCCTGCTTGCGTAGAAATCTTCTCTTTTTCTATTTGTCCCTTCGGTATAAACGATTAATTGGCCCTCCTCAAGAAAGGCATCCGCAATCCGTATGGCCGGATCCATAATTCCTCCGGAATTTCCACGTAAGTCCAGTATGAGTCTTTCACATCCCTGGTCCAGAAGTTTGTCCAGGTTTTCGATGAATTCAGTGTAAGTTGTTTGGGAAAATGTTGTGATTTTAATAAATCCGGTTTCATTTGTCATCATATATGAAACGTCTATGCTATACAGAGGAATTTTTCCTCTTGTCAGCGTGAAGGTAATTGGCCCGACTATCTCTTTTCTTATTATTCCTACATCAACCTTTGAGCCACCAGGACCCCGTAACATACTAACAATTGAATCTTCATGCATGCCAACGCCGGCTATGATACTGTCATTCACGCTAACAATCCTATCGCCTGCAAGTATCCCGGCTGTTTCTGATGGACCACCACGTATTGCCTGGATAACCAGAATAGTGTCGTTCTGCATATTGAATTGCACTCCAATACCGTCAAAATTACCTCGCAAGGTTTCATTAACACCTATCATTTCTCTAGGTGGTATATAAATGCTATGAGGGTCAAGATTTTTTAGAATTTCCGGTATTAGGATTTCGTTAAAATCTACCCGGTTAACTGAATCCACATAATTTTTTTCTATGTAGCCAAGAATTGAGGAAATTTTATCGGGATGGGAAAAGCTACCTATTGGTAAACTTTGTCTGGCATTGTATTGTATCATATAACCTAACAGAATTCCGCCAGCTATTCCCACCGCAATGATCAGGGGAAGTAAAATTCTTATTCTATTTCGTTCAGAATTCACCTTATTCAAATTCCAGATAATCTGTTTCGATATTGGCACGATGAAGAAGATCAATACCGTCTTCATTTCTATATTTTTCACTGAAAACTACCCTTGACACACCGGCCTGGATAATCAGTTTTGCACACTCCATACAAGGCGACGAGGTGATATATAGAGTAGATCCAAGAGAACTCTGATTGGTTTTAGCCACCTTAGTAATAGCATTAGCTTCAGCATGAAGCACATATGGTTTAGTGGCACCGAATTCGTCTTCACAAACATTTTCAAAACCCATAGGTGTTCCGTTGTAGCCATCTGAAATGATCATTCGATCTTTAACCATCAAAGCTCCAACTTTTCTTCTGTCGCAATACGAATTCTGAGCCCAGATAGCAGCCATCCGCAGGTATTGTATATCGAATTGCTTTTGTTTATCTCCGTATGGTTTGTTCGAATTCATATTAGGAATAAGTTTTATTTATAATCATGTGTTAAACCAACAGGGCAAAGATAATGTTTCGTTTAATGACATTAGGTTTTTTTGGTGAATCATGTTGTATTAACGATATTCGTGCTTATTACTCCGGCAGGCCATACTATGAACCGCATTGGAAATATCAGATATTTTGTTGTTGTATTACTGCTTCTTTGTAGTTGCTGTAATAAGCCTGATCCATTTGTACCGTTAAGCCCTTCGGATGTTTATGCCGGGGATCACCAAAATGGATTTGGTGTTTATTGGGTTGATGAGGGTGAAAATGCTCTCGGTTTTAAGGTTTATCGTTCAGTAAATTCATTAGAGGACTTTATAGATTATGCGGATGTACCTTATGCAACGCAATTTTATTACATCGACAATGAAATATCCGGATCCAACTACTACGTATATAGGGTTTTAGCATACAATACCCTTGGAAAAAGTGAGTTGAGTAAGTCGGCCCTGGTGCCAAAAACTCCTCTTAATCCCCAGGCCAATATTGAAGATACGCTTATCAGTATTTCATGGGAAATTCCACCTGATTCACATGCTCATGGAATTCAAGTGGAAAGGAGTATAGATGACACTGTTAACTATCAGGAAATCAAGCGAGTGGATCTTTTGGCCAATTCTTTTGCAGATGAGGGGGTATCCCAGGGTAATGAATATTATTACAGATTACGTTCTTATGGGGAGCAACTAGCCAGCCAGACGGGAATCTCCCTCCCATCAAAAACTATAGGTCCGCTACGTGCGAATATGGGAGAATCCGGAGTGTTTACAGATAAGCGTGACCGAAAAGAGTATCAATTTATTGAGATAGGACAACAGGTCTGGATGGCAGAGAATTTGAATTTTGAAACCAACAAGGGTTCATGGTGCTATCAAAAAACAAGCTCGAATTGTAATATATATGGTAGATTGTATGACTGGCAAACAGCAAATTCTGATCATGGGAACGGTAGGGATATTTGCCCAACAGGATGGCATTTGCCAAGCGACGAAGAATGGAAACAATTGGAGAGGCAGCTTGGAATGCCAGAGGAAGATATTGAAAAAGAAAAATATCGGAGGGGGGGGGAATTAGGCCGGAAACTGAAAACTGAGGCTGGTTGGTCGGATAAAACCGGTGATAATTCAAGTGGTTTTTCTGCCCGGCCTGGAGGTTTTCGGGAGATTTTTGGGGGATTTGAGGATCTGGGAATAAGAACGAGTTGGTGGACAGCCACCAAAACCAACCCTGTTGGTGCCTACCGCCGGTGGATTACCCCCGCAAAAGGATTTGGGAGATATAATTCTTATCAGGCTTTTGGATTTTCGATAAGATGCCTGAAAGATGACTAAAATGAGAAGTACTATTCTGACAGATGGCATGTTCCGGCTATAAAAACTGAAGAGCCTTTCTATTTCTGTGGAGACACATAAGATTGACATATTGGAAAATGGCAGGAATTTCCGATATTTTTCATACATTTATATAGGAGTCAATTTAATCGTTAATAAGATGAAAAATAGAATATTCATAATTGTTATTGGACTGGGAATCAGTCTGAGTGCCATCAGTCAGGATCTCCCCGAGGTTATTGCCTTAAGGGAAATCGAAATACATGAAGAAACTAACGAGGTAATTTTTAAGAATTATTACCAAAAATGGTGTGATGTACTTGAGGAAAACACTAAAGGAATGAGTGGATGGCTAATGAAGGGTGACCGTGGAGAGCGGATTGGCAAGTATATTTTTGCTTATGGCTTTGATTACAAAGCAGTGAGGGATTATTATTTCCCAACTATCCCGCCGGCGGATTACAAACAATTTTATGCTTTACCGCAGGAGGCACTAACAAATCTACCTCCGGGAGTTGAAGGAACAAATACTTATACTGATTTTGTAGTTCTTGGGTATGCAGATATTATAAGGCCCATGGTGGGAGAAGTTCTGGGCATACATTATCTGAATGTGAAGCAGAGAAAGGCCGATGACTTTGAAAAATATGTAACAGGTGAGTTTAATGCTGCCATGAATAATAAAATACCGGGATTAAATCTCTATGTCCTGAAGGGTGACCGGGGTGATATGGAAGGTTATTTTATTCTAATTTTTATTTTTGATACGGTTGAGCGTAGAACCGGCTATTTCCCCGGGGCTGGTGAAAAACCCACTGAAGAATTTAAGGAAGTATTCCAGCCTGTTAGCCAATATTATGATAAACTTCAGAGTTTCCTTAACGAGGAAATTTCACACACTGATTATATTATAGTGTATTAAAAAGAAATCCCAGTCTCACATTAACTGTTGGAGTTATTGGATAATAATCCTTGTGGAGGAAGATGTTTTTCCTACTGTTAAACGACAGAAATAAGTTCCTGCTACCCTTCTGTGCCCCTCATTGCTCCCATTCCAGATAAACTGATGTGTACCGGGTGTGAAAGTTCCTTCATGAAGTATTTTCACCATTTTCCCGCTCATGTCAAAAATCAATAGTGATCCTTCACTCTGATTTTCCAGTCCGAATGAGATTGTTACCTGGTCGGTTGAAGGATTGGGATACACGGAGATACTATTATGGCTCAGAGCTTCGAGTTTGCTGCTGCTGGCGGCTTTCAGGGGGATTCGGTATTGTGAACGGCCGAAAGTAGCCGCATACAGGGTCCTGTTGGGTTTATGTATTTTCAGATCCAGGACGGCCAGGAAAGGCATCCCACTGCCCATTAACTCCCATGTCTCACCATAATCGTATGTTGCAAAAACACCTCCATCTGTAGCAATGTAATAACTACCTGTGTTATCGGGATCAATCTGGATGTTGTTTACCGGGAAATCGGGCAGGTTACCTGAAATATCTGTCCAGCTTACACCAAGGTCATTCGACCGGAAAACATGAGATATTTTGTCGTGGTACCTGATGCCGGAATAGGTAACATAAATCGTATTCTCATCCCATGGATCGGTAGCCACACAGGTAACCCAGCGATGCGGTAATTCATCCGACACCTTATTCCATTCATAGTGGTATCCACCATTGGTAGTTACCCATACATTTCCGTCGTCGGTTCCTGCTAAAATGATCTGGTCATTTACCTGGGAAACGGCCAGGCATGATATGGTACCATAGTTCCAGTTTTTACTTCCGCCGGTAAGGTCATTACTGATACGTGTCCATCTCACGGCCCGGTTTGTTGATTTCCACACCCGATGGGATCCCAGGTATAGGGTGCTTGGAGTATTAGGATCGAGAACATATGGTGTTTTCCAGTTGTAACGATCTGAACTGGAGGGCTTTGCATTATTGAAACTGCTTCCCCCATTAGTTGATCGACGAAAACCGCCACGCTGAGACGCTGCATACATATATTTTGCATCGGAGGGATCAACCCTTACAATAAACCCATCACCCCCATTGATTGACCTCCAGTCGTCAAATGAACCGGTTTGTGTACCTTGAGTTCCCCGATCCTGGGTGCCGCCATAGCGATGATTCTCGTTTTGATCTGCTACTTCAACTGTATAAAATTGGGTTATAGGCAGGGTCATAACTTTGGTGTTACGGTCAGTACCATCCTTGGAAATATATACTCCGCCGTCGTTACCGATTATCACAAAATCGGGGTCGGCAGGGTGGGGATAAACTGCATGCTGATCCACCCAGAAATTCTGGGGGCTGGATGAGCTGGATAATTGACTCCAGGATTGAGCTCCATCTATTGATTTGTACATCCTTACTCCCATACTCCAAAGAATATCAGGATTGGTAGGATCTACCTGAATTTTTCCTTCCCAGTAATTGCCCTGGATATTAGAGTTTGTTGCCACCCAGCTATCACCTCCGTCAGTAGTTTTGAAACAGTCGATCCACTCGCGATTTGTGTTTGAATAATGTGTATAGATTATGTTCGGTTCAGACATAGCCATTCCTATTCCAATTCGGCTGACCTCCCCTTTTGGCAGGCCATTAGTTAGCTCGGTCCATGTATCTCCTCCATCATAACTGCGATACAATCCACTGGTAGGACCACCATAATGGCGATACTCGGCATGCCTCACCCGCTCCCACATGGAAGCATATATAGTATCCGGATGCAAGGGATGGATAACCAGGTCTATTCCCCCTGTTGAGTCCGAAATGAAGAGAACATTCTCCCATGTCTCACCACCATCCTTCGTACGGTATATACCCCTGTCCGGGTTGTTTGCAAACAGGTTTCCCATGCAGGCAACAAAAACATTGTCGGGATCCTGTGGGTTTATTTCAACACGGCCAATCCCACCGGCATTTTCCAGACCAACATGAACAAATGAATCACCTGCATCTGTGGATTTGAAAACACCATATCCGTCGTATGTTACAGATCCATTACCACCATTTGGTTCTCCTGTGCCGAGGTAAAGAATATTTTTATCGCTTGGAGCAATACCAAGATCTCCTGTTGAAAGGGTATATTCATTTTCAAATATTTGCTTCCATGATGCTCCCTGATCTGAGGTTTTATATAATCCTCCCGAGGCAGCACAGGCATAAATGGTCATTAAATCAGTATGATGCATTTCTATATCGGTAATCCGTCCTCCAATATTTACAGGTCCGGCGAACTCCCATTTCATGGCACCTGATTTAAAACTAAGGGCCTGTTTTCCAAAAAGAATGGCCTCTGATCTGGCCGCTTCATAAAAATCCGGGTTCATTTCACCATGGGGAAATACCCTTTGTGAAAGCAACCATTCATTGGGCGCATAACCTGGTTCTGGTTCAGGCAAAGTTGAGTGGTCTTTTTGGATTACCATTACTATGGCCACAAGGCAAATCATTATAGCCGACAGGATTAAAGTCTTTGTTGTCTTTTTCATGAGGGGAAGTATGTTTGTTTTCATCACACCGTGAAATTAGTAACAAATTTGTTAAGGCAAAGGGCAAGAAGGCAAGAAGTAGGGCAAAAAGGCAGGAAGGCAGGAAGTAGGGTGCAATCATTTCATCTAATGGAATATATATCATAACTTTAGACAAATATTATTAAATCGTGGAAATAAGAAAAGCAATTATATTTATTGGTATTCTGATTATTTCAGGTTGCAGTATCACAAAGCAGTCGCAAGATTATCCTGTTGTTGAGATTGACAGCTTAAGCATATTCCCACAACTTGATAGTGTAAAATCGGATATGCCATCCCCGGTAATAAGTCGGGATGGACGGGAGATTATCATGGCCCAGCTACAGAATGCCATGTATTGTTGGTTCGATGCAACAGTGGAAAACGCTGACACCTTAAATTATAAGGAGAAATGGGATGGAAAGGGTATGCAATTATTATCTGATAATAATGATTTCCCCAACTTAACACGTACTGGTTTACATTCAGAAAGAGAGCTCAGGAACACATGGACCATTACGGGCAAGTCGGTTTCACAGATTACTGTTGATGGCCGGCCCGGACGATCGTCCGGTGCGGGATTTATGGCAGCAGATGAAACAATTATGTCGGTAATCTGGGCTGATAACAAAACCGTGAAAAAACTGGGGCTCACGCATCCCGACCTCGCAAGGCCTCTTTTTCATTTGTGGAATATTGGCAGGTTATTGGAAAAGCAAGGCTCTGTATATCAGCTTAAAGGATTGGTTTATAATATGCATGAGTTGAATGCCATTCTTCCAGAAAACCGCGGATGGCAGGAATCGATCTTTAATGATGAGATACTGGGAAGTTATCACATAGAGGTTTCCAGGAATTTGTTGCCTGAGGAGGAAGAATTCCTTAAAGACAACTACGGACATCTATCTGAGAAGGAATTAAATGCGTTCAAACAAAAACTTTCCTTTATCCACACCGGTGAAATGGTTCCATTCTATATCAACCGGTATGGCTTTTATGAAGGACACACTGGATATCGTGGAGACCCCCTTTCAATAGCATTTGTTTTTGGTCTCCGCACTATTGAGGAAATAAACCAGGCGGCTGATGGTGATCTGTACAAATATTACACAAGCCATTTCACCAAGAATCCACCTATCCAAAATACCAGACCCCGGATCAAGTCCGGGGCAGGCTCCAGACCTAAAAATCCTCCCCTCTCCTGCGAGTTTGCGAGTGGTGGAGAGAGGTTGGGGGTGAGGCAAACGGAAAACCCACAACCTGCAATCTGGAACCTGCAACCTGCGCAAATCGACTCCCTCATTATTGCTTTAAAAACCGCCGGTTCTAACTGGAATGGACCTTCAGACCGGTTGGTAGCTATCGGGGATGCATCTGTACCTGCTTTGTTGGATCTGCTTAATGACCAGAGCCAATCGCAGTGGACCAGGAGGGTGGCTGCGATGACACTTAATCAATTACGGTCGCCTTTAACTGTTGAACCGGGCCTTAAATTCCTGTTTAACAAGAATGAGGAGTGGAAATTGAGAAATCAGCTTATTCCATCACTGAAAGGGTTTGACCTCTCGCATGTTAAAACCGATCTATGGGTATTATTTGTTGAGACCGATAATGAGTATTATCAAAATAATATAGCAGAATTATTAAGCACCAGTGATACAGCTTTGGCTTACCGGGCTTATGAGGCTATTTTTTACAAACACAGCTATTACGTACAGCAACAAGCCCTTAAGAATCTGGTTTCTTTGCGTCCTCATGAATCCACACAATGGTATATAAAAGGGATTCAAATTGATGAATGGATGACAGCCAATCTGGCTATGGATAGTCTGGTAAGTCAGGATCAATTTAAGCCCAATTTGCTCGTTGATATCTATTATCAAAAGGATATCCCTGAAGAAGTCCGCTGGCGGATAATATACATCTTTGGAAACCGTCAGGAATCTGAACCTGTTCTCCTATTAGAAGATGCCCTGCAGGATTCCTCATGGCTAATACACATGGAAGCACTAGTAGGCCGATTTCTTTGATGTGCCTCAGGTTTTTCTTACCTTTATTTCCTTGTACAGACAAACTTATAATCAATTATAGTTATGGGAAAAGGTGATAAAAAAACCAAGCGTGGGAAACTGTTTAAAGGATCCTACGGAAAATTGAGACCTAAAAAACACGAAGTAAAAACAATTAAATCTACAAAACCTGCTGCTCCGGCTGTTAAGAAAAAGCAGAGCAAAGGGAAAAAAGCAGCGAAATAGTTTTATTGTGTTTTTCAGAGTATAAAGCCTTATTGATTTTCTGATTTAGGGTTGATTTTTATCGTCTCGAGAAAGAATTTTTATTTAGTCAAAAACATGAAATAATTATTACAACAGACAACTCTTCAAAGGATGATTGCCGGGACGTTAAATGTCCCTTAGCCAGTGGTAGCTCCGGAGCCATATATGGCCTTGGGTTCATTGGGGCAGCAATTTATTTTATCGGACATGCAGCTACCTTTTGGGTAGGGGTTCTGGGCTTTCTCAAAGCAATTATCTGGCCGGTTTTTTTGGTGCTTAAGGCATTTGAGAAGCTTTACCTGTAGGAGGCTTAAGGCTTGTGGCTTAAGGCTTGAGTATAAGTAAATGTCATAAGTCAAAAAAGTAAGGTCACTTTATAATTTTGTACAGCTGTGTTTTTGTCCTAACGAAAAGGGCTCCGTCGACTACTGCTGGTGATGCCATTATCCCATCGGGAAGTTGATTCTCCGCAATTTTATTAAACTTTCGTCCAGGGGTGAAAATGGTACATAAGCCTTCTTCATCAAAGGTGTAAATTTTTCCTTCAAGGTATATGGGTGAAGATGAAGTTTGCCGGCCTGTTCGCTCAGTCCATATCACTTCACCGGTTCCAGGATCGAGACATTTTGCCTGTCCACCTGTGTTAATCATATACAGCAGGCCATTGATCAATAATGGAGACGATCTGGCCTGCATGCTTTTTACATTCATCCAAACAATTGCTTTTTCCGTTTGATCACCCTTCCCTTCCAGTTTTATTCCCAGCATGGAGGATTTACCAAATCCTGTGTTGATGAAAATCATGTTGTCATTCATGACGGGTTGAGCGGATGCTGAGAAGCCTTCATAATGAACAATCCACACTTCTTCTCCAGTTTCAGGGACATAGCCCATAATCGCCTGAGGTCCAGCGCTAATAAGGAGTGTTCGTCCGTCAATCTTTGTGAAAACCGGTGTAGAAAAGGCTTTTTTTCGATCGAAAGGGAGCTTAGAAAAATCCAAGCCACGTGGGCGTTTCCATACAGATGTACCATCCTCCTTGTTTAGAGCTTCCAGGTACTGTACATCTGTACCATCCATGGTAAGGATCAGAAGCTTGTTGTAAATTACCGGGGAAGATCCGGGACCCACTTCATGATCGCATTTGATATCGCTCCTCTTCCAGATTACCTTACCGGTTTGGGTATTGATACAAGCTGTCCCATATGTGCCAAAATGCACATACACTCTTCCCAATTCGAGAACAGGTGCAGGAGAAGCATAACTGTTAAGGGGATGGATTTTCTGCGGCTCTTTTTCCTCAAAAACCTTGATATTATGGACAATCGAACCTGTTTTTTCATCGAGGCATATAGCCCTGAATTCGGTGCCCTCCGGAGTAGCTGTAGTCAGCCATATTTGTCCACCCAAAATGACCGGTGATGACCATCCTTTGCCTTCAATGGGAGTTTTCCAGGCAATATGGGTGGAATTGGTCCATTCAGTTGGTATATTTCTTGCAGAACTATGTCCGTTTTGATCCGGTCCCCGATAATTTACCCAGGAATTACCCTGAGCATAAACTCCGAAACCAGAAGTTGCAATTAACAGGATAATAGCAGCGATCAAACATTGTTTTCTTATTTCCACCAGAATTATTATAAACCGACTAAGATAATAATTCCCTGTTAACTGTTCCCCGTTAACCGTTCCCTATCTCACAACAATCTTCCTCACATCTTTTGACACCTGAATAACGGGCCGTCTGTCTACTTTCAGATAATCAGCTAATGGATCAGGCATGCGGCGGTAGTTCAAAATGGCAGTTAGAAGATATTCTCCTTCAGGAAGGTTTTCCGGAATGGAAAAAGAATAGTCTTCAATTCTTTCCTCAAGGGGCCTTAGTCTGTTCTCGATTTCCTCAACACATAACCATTGTGCGTATGTAAATTCACCTTCCGAATCCAGGAAGGCGCTGTGGTATAAGCGGTCTCCTTCCGGCAGGCCGTCTCGTTCCATTGGTTCTGAAAGTGTGCTATGCGATGCATAGGCAACTTTATCGTTGCTTGTGATGAAGTACTTGTCGTTAGGATCATCCTTGTTCAGGGGAACAGGTATGTGGAGGACTTCTTTTCCATCAATTTTATTTAAACTCACATGAAGCCACACATCTCTTTCTTCAACTGAACCGGTTGGGAAATTATGTCCTGTAGCTACAGCTTCAACTCCTATTTGGAAATCTATAGTTTGACCCGGAGATACAATTTCCGGAATTTCAATAATGGATGCTATGGCTGCTCCTTCAACAAAGCCTGTAAAACCACCACCAAACCAGTGATTTGAATTGAGGGGTCTCTGCCATCCCATTTTTGCAGGTTTCCCCTCCATGGGCTGCATGTGGCAGTTCTGGCACAGGATACCTCTGGTAAAATAAACGCTTTTGGAATACTCGTATTCCGTTGATTTTACCCACACATCATAAGGGTTCAGTTCGTTATGACAGGTACCGCAGATATTTGCATCTTCAAACACCTCTGTGGTTTCGGTTTCATGATGGGGCGACCATGGAAATATCAGGTCGGCCCGCTTGGGATCCACCTCTTCAGTTGCATGAGATATATAATCATGATTGAATGCCGGGTCATTTTCAAATCGATCCAGAGTATGACAGAAATCGCAAAAAATCCCACGATCGGCCCTGGTTTTATTCCCATCGCTCTTGTTCCAATGATTATCCGGCTCAACTGTTCTGGGTGGAATCATATCACCCGAAAGGAAAGCCGAAGGTGAATGGCACCCAATACAATCTTTGTTTGCTTCAGATAATTTTTCATCTAATTTCATTGAAGGCAGCACCACATCATAGTATTGGGCCTGGAAAAAATCACCTGTAAATCCTTTTGAATGCTGTGAGTTATTCCAGGTAATGAAGCGCTCTATATGGCAGCCTGAGCAGACCTGCGGATTCTCAAAGTAATGATATTGCTTCTTCTGATTTTCTTTATTACTAATGAAGGCCATGCTACTCAAAATCAGTATTGTAAGGCCAGAGGCTAATATTTTTATTTTATAGGATTTCATCTCATTATAATTTTAAAAGAACTCCCAGGAAAGGATACTTTTCACTATGATATTATCTGCAGGATCAGTTAATCCGAATCCCACTCCGGCATGCCAGCGGAACTGTTTATACTTTCCAAAGAACAGGTCGAATGAGGGAAAAATATAGTTTTTCTGTTCTTCGAAAGAATGCGGATCATATAATTCACCCATTTTGGAGTAGTATTCGAGCTTAGGTTGGAAGGTCACATTTCCGGTGTAGGCATAAGCCCCGTTGAGTATAAACTCCACACCTTCATCAACATCCTCTCCGCTGATCTTTTTTTCAAGCGTAGGATTTAGTACGATTCTGTGAAAATTGATATCTTTTTCCATGATCAACTTGATCTCAATTTCCTCGGAGCTTTTGTATCCTTTTCGTGGAAGCTTATACTCTCCGTATAATGCCAGATCCAGCGGCAGCAGGTTTTTCTCAGCGAAACGATAGTAAACCATAACTGCTTTTGTCCTGATCCATTTCAGATCATGTCCTTTGGGTTGTTCAAAATCGGCATAGATCGCTACAGTAAAGCGATTTGTAATTCCGTATTCCAGTTCAAAAGAGTGTGCCATAAGACCTTTACGGTCAACTGCTTCGCCAAAAAACGAATAAGAATTATCTGATGAAGGGATAAAGGAAGTCCAATAAACCAACTCCTTCTCATTGGCATCCAGATTAGTGTAATTATATACCTGAAAAAACTGTGATTTGGAGCTGCCAATACAGCATAGCAGGAATATAGCAAGTAAAATAAGCTTGTCAGGAACTTTCATTTTTATTGCCGGGTTAGATTGTTTTTAGTCCCTACAATTTACAAAAATAAACTAAAAATCAAGCATGATTTGGTGGATCTGGGTAAAGCACCATATAGAGTAGCTAATCTTCAAGCAAAGAAGGCGATGTAGAGCATATTAAATACAACAATCTTGAAAAATTCAAACATACTTGAAAATTATTATAAAAAAAGAAAAAAATCAAGTATATTTGAAAATATTATGAGAGAGCTGTTCGAAAAAATTAGAAAATACAATGTTTGGGATGGACAATCTTTAAACATTGGCTATGAAAGAAATGAATACATTGAAAAAATAACTGAATATCTTGATACTCGTCTTGTTAAAGTACTTGTTGGACAACGCCGCGTAGGTAAGAGTTATATACTCCGCCAAATAATAAATTTCCTTATAACACAAAAAGGAGTACAGTCTCAGAATATTTTTTTCATAAACAAGGAATTTTCTGCCTTTGATGATATAAAAACTACAACTGACCTGGAAGCTATATTTAGCTATTATCAAAAGGAATATAAGTTAAGAGGGAAAGTATATATTTTTCTTGACGAAGTCCAAAATATAGGCAACTGGGAGTCTTTTGTAAATTCATATTCTCAGGATTTTACTCAGGACTTTGAACTTTTTGTTACAGGATCAAATTCAAATTTACTATCAGGTGAGCTGGCTACTAAACTTTCCGGACGTTATATTGAATTTGAAATTTTTTCATTCAGCTTCTTTGAGTTTACTGGAATTAAAAAATTACCGGTAAACAAAGAGAGTTTCCTTAATTATTTACAAACCGGGGGATTACCTGAGTTGTTTCATCTTGGTTCAGAGGAATTGAAAAGGAATTACTGCGAAAGTCTCAAGAATACTGTGATCTTGCGCGATATCGTTGGACGGTACAAAATTAAAGATCTATCACTTCTAGATGATATTTTTAAGTTTTTGAATACAAATATTGGAAATCTAACATCTTTCAGCAGTATTATTAACTATTTCAAAAGCCGACAAAAGAAAACCAATTATGAAACGATTTCATCTTATGTTGGGTATCTGAAAGAGACTTTTATTCTTCATCAGGCTGAAAGGTATAATCTACGTGGAAAACAAACCCTGGGGGGAGAGTATAAATACTATTTGAACGATTTAGCTTTCAAAAATTTTCTGTTGGGATTTTTCCCTTCTGATATTGGGTATAACCTGGAAAATTATGTTTTTATACAACTGAAGCGGATGGGATATAGAGTTTCAGTTGGGGTTCTTAATAATCTTGAAATTGATTTTGTAGCACAAAAATCAGATAAGACCATTTACATACAAGTATGTTATTTATTGAGTGGCCAGAAAGTCCTTGACCGGGAATTCGGAAATCTGCTATTGATAAAAGATAATTACGAGAAATATGTTATCTCACTTGATGACATGAAGTTCTCAAATTACGAAGGAATTATACATATTCATCCCTGGGAATTAAAATAGGTTTTCCAAGTTGACAGATGGGGTTCTTATTTTTTCAGCTTCCTTTCAAAGAAATCAAAAGAGGCTTTATAGGCTTTAATCCAATTTGAATGCAGAAGAAAACCATGGACTTCGTCAGGGAAAATCAGTTGTTCGAAATACACATTGTTTTTCCTCAGGGATTCAACCATATCAACCGTTTCACTAAAAGGAACATTCCTGTCGTCATCCCCATGAATTAGTAAAACAGGTGATTTCCAATCCTTGACATAGGCCATAGGTGACGAGTTGAAAGCTAAACGTGCAGCTTCTTCCGATTTGGCAGGGTCATAGCCGGCACTGAAGTTCCCAATAACCACATTCCAGTCGTGGACACCATGAAGGTCAACTCCAGCAGCAAAAAGATCAGATGCCTTTGCCAATCCCATGGCAGTGAGGAATCCACCATAAGATCCACCCCATAAGCCGATGCGGCCGCCATCAACATCCGATCTGTTTCTTAGGTAAAGGCCTGCTCCCAAAACATCCTGGAATTCACTGGCCCCTCTTGGTCCATAGTTCAAAGCTTCTCTAAATTCCATGCCATATCCTATGCCGCTACGGTAATTAACTGACAGAACTATATACCCGTGATTCGCAAGAAATTGATTAAACGAATAGGCATTATGGTAATAACCACTGTGGTGAAAACCTAAC